>MNYA01000421.1:0-6266 GCA_001872985.1 bacterium CG2_30_54_10
TTTACGGCAAATCGCCAGTACGTGCGTGAAGGGGATACCCATTAACCCTGATAATGAAAGGGAAGCTGCGTTCCACCTCAAACGTGAGGTTTTTCTCTCGCGGCCGTCTCGACCGCAAGGATTCGCAATTCTGGCAATACAATGTCCAATAAAAATGTTTGGCCGTTTTTAATTATGAGCAGGTTCTATTAAGTGGAAGAGGAAGAAAATTCGCCCCGCATGGCCACCCCCGTTACCCTCGACACGCTTAACATCCCCGATACTCCGGATACCACCGATCGTGAGATCGTTCTTGAGATCCTTGGAGGAAACATGGCAGGTTTTCAGGTTCTGGTCGACAGGTATTCGCCTTGGTGCCATTATTTTTTCCGTAGAAGATTTCCACAGGATCCTGATTCGGCCCAGGATCTGACCCAGGAGGCTTTTTTGCGGGCCTTCAAATACCTCAGATCCTGGAATCCCGATTCCTCGTTCCGAGCCTGGCTTCGTGCCACATGTCAGAATTTGGCTCGGGATTTTTTCCAACGTGACCGGCGTGATCGGGAAAAGGTGCGTGTGCAATCCCAGAAAATACAGGAAGCTGCGCCCGAGCCATCCGCTGAGGTCAGGGCTCTTGAAGACGCTCTGCTCCTTCTTCCAGAGCGGCAGCAGGAGACGATCGAGTTGAAATACTTCTGGAGTTGCAAAGTGGATGAAATCGCCGAGACTTTGGGCGTGTCGCGCGGCACTGTAAAGAACGACCTCTGCCTCGGGCTGCGCAGATTATTTGAAATCCTGGGAGGTCAAGAAAAGCCGTGACCGAAATCTGCCCCCGCCGGGACGAGATCCTTGAGCGCCTGATTTCCGCCGATTCCACCGAGGAACCGCTTGATGATGAGATTCGGCAGCACCTGAACAGCTGCAGCGCCTGTTCTCGCGAATGGGAACGCCTTAGGGCTTTCGAGCTTTTCATGGGGGGCGTGGCCGAGAAAATCGCGAGCCGGCCCACACCACAAGTGAACGGCCCCTGGAGCTCTCCCGTCCGCCGCCATACAGCTTTCCCTTTTCCAACCTTGATTACGGGTTTTCTTGCAGTCGTCGCCGCCCTGGTTCTTATCTGGGTTTCGAGTCGCCCCGGATCCGAACCCGTTTGGCATAAAGAAACCGGGGCGCCGGTTACACCGCCGTCGGCGCCGGCTGTCAATCCGAAGGCAACCGGTTTCCAAATTGTGGAAGGGGAGATTACCTCGGTTGATGTCCCCGGGAAACCCCTGCCGGACACCGGTCTTCCGAGCAACGTGGCCCTGGTCTGCGCGGAGGGAACCACCATCATCTTTCCCAGCGGGGTGGAAGCGAGGCTGGCTCGATCGACCTTCCGCCTTTCAGAAAGCGCCCTTTCCCTGATGGTTGGTTTCGTCAGGGTCAAGGTTCCCCATCATCGGCCGACCCGGTTTTCAGTTTCCACTCCTTGCGCCGTCCTTGGCGTCCGGGGAACCCGTTTTTCCGTCAGAGTCAAGGAATCAGGAGCGACCGAAGTCGAGGTTCAGGAAGGCTCCGTCAGCATTTCTACTATCGCTCGCGAAGAGCAGCTCCTTTCCCCTGGCGACCGGCTCTCCATCGACCCCCTGGGAAAACTTGGCCCAGTGCTGGTTGCCCCCGGGAAAGGCCCTGCTGCTTCATCCCTTTTCCCCGACGCTTCGTGGTCGCAAGGTGACGGGGTGGGGGCAGTTCCGGCAACTCCAGCCAAGGGACTGATCGAACCCGTGAAAAATGTTGAAGATGCCCTGGGAGATTGAAATGAACCGATTGGTGGTTGTTTCCCGAAATCATGACTTTCTGAGCTCAGCGCCCACGGCCCTCAGACCTGTTCGATCTCTACGATCGCCGCTGTTGTCGCTGTCCCCGTTGTTGTCGCTGTTGTCGCTGTCGCCGTTGTTGTCGCTGTCGCGGCCTTTGCTGTTGTCGCTGTCGCTGTCGCTTTCATGGCCATTGCTGCCGCTTTTGCTGCTTCTGCTTCTGTCGGCGGCCCCTGCCGCTTTGGCTCAGCCCAGCCCGATGGCGAGTCTTACTATTCACCTCCAGGTGGGCTTCAATTATGTTCCACCGGGAACCGCCCCCTTCGCCACCCAGAATCCTCAAGCGACATGGCCGGTTTCTGAATACATGACCTATCTGGAAAGCCAGAACAAGCAGAAAACGCCGCCACCCCGCTCCACAGAGCTGCCCAAATCCATGGCTTGCGGTGAGTTTCTTGAACAGCTCCAGGACCGTCCCACCACCATGACCCTGAATTCCGGCAAGCTCCGTGGATTGCTCACCGACAAGATCCCCGCCCGGGTTGAGGTTCCCAAAAGTGACAATGCACGTCAGCCGCGTCTCGACCCGCTGTCCAAGGAAGAAATGGATCTCGTCGGCCTCAGCTTCTTCCAGGACATCGAGCACCACGCTCAGCTAAGCTCGCAAGGTGACAAAAAGGGAACCTTACTGATTGTTTTGAAATGGCAGCTCATCGCCCGGAACCATCCAGACCGGATCGAAGAGATAACCAGAAAAATCGCGCTTCTTCACGGTTTCAAAAATTTTCTGACTTACATCAATGCGGAGGTGGAAAAGCACAAGGCAAATCTCTAGCAGTCGCCATGGTTTTGAGGAATTCTGTTTCAAAAAAGTAAGAATGTTGATTAATTCGGAAGATCCTGCTAGGCGCAGGTTTTAGTCTGCCTATGACATGTGAGGATTGTTTGAAATTGGTATGGTTTTTTCTCGAACAAACGACGTAAATGTATACTTTTGAAAATGGAGGACAACAGTGAAAAATTTGGGAAGAATCTTTTTGGTGGCTTTCGCAATTGGTTTGGTTTATTTCGGCGGCGTGGGCCCGGCTCTTTCCCTGGACAATGATAACATTCGTTCGGCGCCCGACCGCCCCGTTATCAAGATGCAACCCAGGGTTTCTCCGAACCAGTGCCGATCCTACCTGCGACAGATCGCTAATGCGGTCTATCGCTACAACAAGCTTACCCAGTCCAGGATGGAGCCGCTGAACTTTGGCAAGCTCCAGGATGTTGGCAAACCTTGCTGTAATCCAAGGGGATATTCGGTGCGTTATTTTCTGGCCAAGCTCCGCCGTGGATTCAAAGTTCCCCCGAAGAAGATGACGGTCTCCTGCGCTCAGCACCGGATTTCATTCACTCGCGAAGGCTGGGGAACCCAGGATATCAGTCCCACCAAATGCAAATCCTATCTCCAACAACTGGCCAATGCGATCTACGATTACAACAAAAGCAACCGCACTCTCATGAGGACTCCGGAGTTCGGCAAGCTTAAAGGAGTGGCCAAGCCTCTTTGCGGCCCTTCAAACTATTCGATCGGCTATGTGAGTAATGGTAGGGAAGGCGCTCCCCTCCGCGACGGTCCCGGCGGTCAGACTCTGACTACCAATTGCTCTCTTCATAAGATCGCCTTTTCCCTGCAGGGGTGGGGTTATGGCGGCGATGGCGGCCTCGAAGCCTGTCTCGCCTTCATGGTGAAGGCCGCGCGGGACGTCGTCTATCGCAACCTAAAGTATCAGGATAAGGTAAAGAATCTGGGCTTTTATCGGCCTGGCAATCCGGAAATAGTTATTCCCTGCGGCATTGACTCCTATAAGGTCGCCTACGAATACCTCAAAGATCGGCCTTTCACAAAGGTGATCTGCATGAAACACAATCGTGACGAAGGCGTTTTCGACGACGAGATCGCAAGCGGGCCGGCGACCGGAACCTGGGTTCCAACGGAAGCTCAGCGGATGGAAGATCGGCGCCGGTATGATGGTTTGAACAAGCTCCTGGAGGCGGAAAAAAGCGGAGCTTCTGTCAACATAACTCCCGAGTATCTTCTCAACGTAGCCCGGGAGTACCTCGATTGGATGACCAAAACCTTCGGCCAAAATACCAAGGATAAGACGATAGTCAACCACATTGAGTTCACCATGGTCACCATCATGTATGCCAAGGCAAAGATCGGCAATCGGAAAGACTTGCCCGACCTGGTCATCACCGACATCATCTGGGACGGCAAGTATCTGGTGGTCGAATATATGAATCAGGGCAAGGGCGTTGGTGATGGCGGATTCACCTTCAACATCCAGAACGGGAACTATTTATCTGAAGGCAATGACGGCAACCACCTCTTCAAAGTGCCCGCTCCCGGCCAGAAGGCAAATACCGGCCAAAAGTTCGCCCCCGGGCAGATCAAGCTCGAGGACGGCATGGACGCCTACATCGAGGCGACCATAGATCCCAAAAACGGGGTCAAGGAGTCAAACGAGGGAAACAACCACTTTGGCAAGAAGATCCTGATTGGGGACGAACTTCCCGACCTCGTGATCAAGGACATCTTCTACGATGGAAAGTACATCGGGATAGAGTATGCCAACATCGGAAATGGCTTCCAGAAAGGCGCCTTTCAGACGGTCTTCCGTTCGGGTAACTACAAGTTTCTGGAAAAGGGCCAATATCTGATGGAAGCCCCCAGGCCTGGGACCAGTGCCAAGGCTCTGGGCTGCACCCCAATGCATCTTGGGCTGAAGGAAGGGATGTCGCAGGTGATCGAAGCCGAAATCAACTGCAATGGCGATGTCAGGGAAAGCAACATCCGGAACAACAGATTCGAAAAACCTGTACGGATCTTCTCCAGGGATGAAACCCGCAACTTCCCTTCCGACGAGCCGGGAACTGCAACGGAGCCCCAGAAAACTCCTAATGACGGTGGCAAGGTGAATGACGTGGATTCTGCCCTCGGAAACTGACCTGTTTTCTTTTTAGTCAACGGCTGGATGAGCGAAATGGCCTATTTTCCGCTCATCCAGCTTTTTGGGGAAATCCCAACGGAGATCCGGGCATTTCGTCGCTCTTCCGTTGCATGCGACGTTGACCTTGTCTTCCCACGAACCTTTGGCAATCCCAATTCATCAGCTCCAAAGCGACAGTCCGCTGCTGATTTACGATCCTTGCAGAAGAAAATATTCATTACGTGGCGGAATATTTTCGAGCATGGCATGACCTTTGCTCATAACGCATTCAAGGCACGGATCAAATCAGACCCAATCAATTCAAATCAAATACAAAAGGAGATCCCCCATGAATTTCTGGAACTTGTTCAAGGAAATGGAGAGCATGCAATCGCAATTGACCGATCTCGCAAAGGAATTCAACTTCGAAAAACTCCCCAAGATGGCTTTCGCGCCTGGTGCCACCGGAAGACATTTTCCCCTCATGAACATCAGGGACGACGAAAACGCCCTCTGCGTCGAAGCGCTCGCCCCCGGAGTAGATCCTTCCACCCTCAAGGTCACCATGCAGAAGGAAGCTCTTACAATCGCCGGCGAAAAGCGGGGTGTCAACGTCGCAGACGAAAATTACCACCGCTGTGAACGCGGTTCAGGCAAGTTCACCCGAACGATCGATCTTCCTGCAGAAATCGATTCGGACAAGGTAAAGGCTGAGTACAAAAACGGGATCCTGCTACTGACACTTCCGAAAGCGGAAGCCGCTAAAGCCCACATGATCGATATCAAACTCGACTGACCGCCGCCCGCTCACTTACTTGAAACACCTGAAACTTGAAGTTGGAAACACCATTACTTTTGAAAGGAGAATGTGTATGGCCGAGAAAACCGTTCCCGAAATCAAGGAAGAAAAGAATATCGTGAAAAGGGAGGTCACCCGTCACCCCGAATACTTTGCAACTCCCCTCGTCGACATTTATGAAACGGAGAATACGTTGACCCTGCTCGCTGACTTGCCCGGAGTCGATAAAAACGGGCTCAGGATTTCCGTGGAGGATGGCCTTCTGACGATCGAAGGAAAGGTGACCGCCCACCCCCAGGAAAACATCCTGCTTCAGGAGTTCGAACCAATAAACTTCTTCAGACAATTCGAACTTTCCGAATCCGTCACCCAAGAGAAAATCTCAGCCGAGCTTAAGTATGGAGTTCTGACCCTGCGGCTTCCCAAGGCGGAAGCGGCGAAGCCCCGACAAATCGAGGTCACGGTTTCCTGAACCTGCTCTTCAGGGCCGCCTAAAAGTGTCCACTGCGTTACGGAAGGGCGAGACGTAAACCCCTGAACCCCTTGTGCAATTTGCGCCTGGTTGACACCGGCTTTCAGTCTTACGCAACTGCGAAGGCTGAGAGCCGATGCCAGCTTCCAGGGTATTCCATTTAAGTCCAGGTTTGTCCCCATCTTGCCTTGGCGTTTCTGGCCCTGACTTGCCCGATTGGATGAGGCGGGGGCGGTTAATCCAGA
>MNYA01000421.1:6278-8040 GCA_001872985.1 bacterium CG2_30_54_10
ATTCGCTTTGCGGTCCACCAAGCGCTTCGAAGAGGTTCAAGCGTGCTTTGACCGATGCGTTCACGGTATTTGATAAAAATGGTCGAGACCTTGAACCCTTGTTTGATGGGTTTCAACAGAAGCTCCACGGGTAGGGCGGGGCCGTTGGGGTCGAACGACAATTTAGCCAGCATGGAAGCCCTGTACGCCCGCATTCCGCTGTGCAAATCAGTGACCCGGCGGTTGAAAAGTATCGAGGCGAATAGGGCAAACCCGCGATTGGCCCAATAATTCAGCCAGGGCATTGCTTTGGGTTTTTCCTTCAAGCGCGATCCGTCGATCAGATCGTAGCCTTGACGGAGAACCATGTCGGCGAGAGTCGAAATCATTTCCGTCGGATAGGTGTCATCGCAGTCGAGAGTAATGATGACATCGCCTTTCCCCGACCTTAGAGCGAGATCCATGGCTTTTCCATAGCCTTTGGGTGGAAATTGGCGAATGACGCGAGCTCCGGCTTTTTCGGCAATGTCAGGAGTGGAATCTCGACTCGAATCGACGATGAGTATTTCTGCATCAGGAACGGCTTGTCTGATGTCGGCGATGACTTTGCCAACGGCTTTTTCTTCGTTCATGGTGATCATTGCGACCGTTATCATCTGGTTATCCTTTCAGGGGTGGTTTTTCGGCAATCACGATGATTCGGAAAGCCAGACCGCTTTTCCAGAGCCGCGCCAACAGCAATTCCGGGTTCACTTCTTCAAGATAGGCTTGTTTGGCAGTATGAAGATGAATCATAGATCAGCTGGCGAACGTAATCTTCGCCCCTTCGAATTCGAAACGGAACCACATGGGATGAATTCCGGTATCAGCTCAATAATTCGCGGAGAACATGAAAGCGGACCGGATCTTCCCCCGATTTATTGAGATGATACAGTCTTTCGTCCTGAATATCGCCGCGAACGATTTTTTATAGTGGATTGTCCTTGTGTTCCTCTAAATGCCAGGCTCGGCCGCTGGTGAAGTTGTCATACACAACGACCTCAGCCTTTGAATTGAGAAGGAGTTCGGTGGTGAGATGACTGCCGATGAATCCGGCGCCGCCGGCAATGAAATACTTCGCCATGATAATTCCTCAAGTGAACCAAATTTTCTGAAAAAGTCGTTCGACAGTGTAAAAGAAGTTTTCTTAAATGTTCAACCTATCTGGGTTTGCAACAGGGGGAAGGCGATGCTTCTTGATGAGAGGCCGGCAGAGAGGCTTTTTTCCTGGCAATGACCAGATACCCCAGTGTGTCATTGGATGAACCCCAATCCAGGGCAAGCGAAAGCATGCCGATGAGGTGGATCAAGAACAGATATGGAAGGCAGAGAAGAGTGAAAATCATTCGGCATGATTTCCAGAGAATCGTGTTTTTTTCCGTCAGAAATCGAAAAAAGACGGAGATCATCTTATAGCAGGCCACGGTGATATCGCTTCCTTGATGCCGAATCTCAGTCACCTGGAAACCACCCTTTTCAAGCAGGTTTTCGAGACCTGAAGGAGTATACCTGTAGTAATCATGAGGAATATAGTGGTATCGATAGCTGAAAGGCACGGTAAACAGAAGCCCGCCAGACGGTTTTAGCACCCTGTGGCATTCTTTCATGAAGTGCTCGGGGTCGGAAATATGTTCCAGCACTTCGGTATGAAAACACCAGTCATATTCCCCGGAATTTTCCGGGAAGGTCTCATTTTCATAGTATTTTACCTCATCATTGTGCGAGGCGAATTCTTTGGCAAGAA
>MNYA01000319.1:0-286 GCA_001872985.1 bacterium CG2_30_54_10
GCGTCGCCATCATTCGGAAAGCCCTTCAGGAGCCAATTCACTTCATTCTTTCCAACGGTGGACTTGAGCCGGCCGTGATCGTCGACAAAATCAATGGGAAGAACCAGAAGGGTTGGGGATTCGACGTGGTTGCCAATGACTATGTCAATATGTTCAAATCGGGCATCGTCGACCCGGCCAAGGTCACCCGGTCTGCCCTGCAGAATGCTGCCTCCATCGCTTCTATCCTCCTCACGACCGAAGTCCTCATTGCTGAAGCTCCCGAGACCGGCAAGTCCGGCGGAGC
>MNYA01000319.1:315-8067 GCA_001872985.1 bacterium CG2_30_54_10
GTGGAATGGGCGGAATGGGCGGAATGGGTGGAATGGGTGGAATGGGCGGAATGATGTAATTCTGTCATCCTCCCCGGCCGGCTTTGCCGGTTGGCTTAGCCGGCTGGGGTTGAACTGAAATTCGAAATTATCAAAAAAATGAATAGGAGAAAAAACCAATGAACCTGAATCCTCTTAATGATCGTGTGATCGTGAAACCCAAGGAAGCCCTTGAGAAGACCAAGGGTGGCGTCATCCTTCCCGATACCGCAAGCAAAGAAAAGCCGATCGAAGGCACCGTCATCGCCGTTGGCCCGGGCAAGGTTGCTGACAACGGAACCCGAGTTCCCCCCGAAGTCAAAAAGAATCAGAAGGTCATCTTCTCAAAATACTCTGGAACCGAGATCAAGGTCGAGGAAGAGAATTATCTGATCCTTCGCGAGGATGACATTCTCGCGATCGTCGACTGATCAGCAGCTAATCAGCGGCTAATCAGCAACTAACCATCAATCATAACCATCAATCAATCAGCGCAATCCTAACCGATAAGCGTTAATAGGAGAAAAAAGGAAATTATGGCAGCCAAACAACTGAAATATTGGGAAGAAGCCCGCCGCGCCCTCGAGAAGGGTGCTGATATCGTAGCCAACGCCGTTCGCGCCACCCTCGGGCCCAAGGGTTGTTATGCGATCCTCGACAAGAAATTCGGAAGCCCCTCCGTCACCAATGACGGCGTGACAATTGCCAAAGAGATCGAGGTCGAGGATCATTTCGAGAACATGGGAGCCCAACTGGTCAAAGAAGTCGCCAGCAAAACCAACGACGTCGCCGGCGACGGAACCACCACTGCCACCGTCCTCGCACAGGCCATCGTTCATGAGGGTTTCAAAAACGTCGCCGCTGGCGCCAACCCCAGCGCCCTGAAGCGCGGGATCGAATCCGCGGTCGAAGCGGTCGTGAAAGAAATCAAGCACTTGGCCAAAAAGGTCGATGACAACAAGGACAGCGTCGCTCAGGTCGCCACGATCTCCGCTCGTGACCCCGAAATCGGCAAAGTCATCGCCGAAGCCATGGACAAGGTCGGAAAAGACGGCGTCATCACCGTCGAAGAAGCCAAAAGCTTCGATACCACCCTCGAGTTCGTCGATGGGATGGAATTCGACAAGGGCTACATCAGCCCTTACATGGTTACCGACCAAGAAAGAATGGAAGCGGTTCTTGAGAACTGCTACATTCTCAACACCGAAACCAAACTCACCAATATCAAGGATATCCTTCCCCTCCTCGAGAAGATCGTCAAAGTTAACAAACCCCTCTTGATCGTCGCTGAGGACGTCGAAGGTGAAGCCCTTGCCACCCTCGTTGTGAACAAACTCCGCGGCACCTTCAACTGCGTCGCCGTCAAAGCCCCCGGGTTTGGCGATCGCCGCAAGGCCATGCTTCAGGACATCGCCGTTCTGACCCACGGTCAGAAAGTCAGCGAAGAGATCGGCCTCAAACTCGAGAACGTCGGCCTCGAGCAGCTCGGTCAAGCCAAGAAGGTCGTGGTCACCAAAGAAAAGACCACCATCATTGAAGGCGCCGGCAAAACCGCTGATATCAAAGCCCGGATCGCTCAGATCAAAGCTGAGATCGATCAGAGCACCAGCAGCTACGACAAAGAGAAACTTCAGGAGCGCCTCGCCAAGTTATCCGGCGGCGTCGCCGTAATCAAGGTCGGCGCGGCCACCGAGACTGAGATGAAAGAGCGCAAGACCCGCGTCGAAGACGCCCTCTCCGCCACGCGAGCCGCGGTTGAAGAAGGTGTTGTCGCCGGCGGTGGCGTCACCTACATCAACGCCCGCCACGTTCTCGATGGAATCAAAGCCGAAGGCGATGAGAAGGTCGGTGTCGATATCATCCGCAAGGCTCTCTCCGCCCCCATCCGCTACATCCTAACCAATGCCGGCCTCGAAGCTTCCGTGATCATCGAGAAGATCCATGAGAACAAAAAAACCTCCGGCTACGGCTACGATGTCGTAAAGGACGATTACGCCGACATGTTCAAAAATGGCGTCATCGACCCGGCCAAGGTCACCCGCTCGGCCCTGCAGAATGCAGCGTCCATCGCATCCATCCTGCTCACCACCGAAGTGCTGGTTGCCGAAGCCCCCGAGAAAAAGAAGGACATGCCAATGCCTAACAGCGGCATGGACATGGATTACTGAGGTAACTGTAATGCCACCCCGGTCGCAAGGCCGGGGTGGTCGTACTCTCGGACGATAAAATGATTGCCCCGGTGAACATCCAGAATATGGCTGATGAGGCCCAGCTCGCCAGTCTGAACGAGCGACAGCGTAAGATCCTCAAAGAGGTGTGCAACTCGTTCATCTCCACAGGCGAACCGGTCGGTTCGCGTACACTTTCCCGCTTTAGCGATTTGGCCTGCTCCCCGGCAACCATCCGCAACGGAATGGCCGATCTGGAACTGATGGGTTACCTGTTTTCCCCGCATGCCTCCGCTGGCAGAATCCCCACGGAAAAGGGCTTCCGTTTCTATGTTTCCTTTCTGGTGAAATACGAGCGGGTCAGCAAGCGGGAAGAAGCTCTGATGAACCTCCTTGCGAGCCGGTTTGAAGAAGCTCACGAAAACCGCGGCGACATTCTCAGATCGGCGTTGCGCCTGGCATCCGATCAGACGAAGCTGGGCGGCATGGCGCTTGCTCCGCAGTCGCCCCCGGGGCGGCTCCGCTCGCTCAAGGTTTTTCGGGTTCTCGAAGACAAGGCAATGCTGATCATGATTGACGATAGCGGGCAGATAACCGACCAATTGATTCAGATTCCGTCAGAAACCAGTGATTCAGTTCTCGAGCAGCTAGGAAATTTTTTGAACACCGAGCTGTGCAACCAGAATGTCATCGAACACGAAGCCATCCTTCTTCGTAAATCCCACGAACTGGTCGCCCGACATAGCCGGCTTTTGTCATCCATAGTCCGGCGAATCCATGATGCGCTGGTTGACCCGCTCCAGGACACTATCTTTCTCGAAGGTTTCATGAACTTTTTCGACCAGCCCGAGTTCAAGGATCCTCTCAAGATCCGTGACATGATCAGCCTTCTTGACCAAAAGGAAGAACTGCTGAACCTGTTGGCCCGCAACCTTGAAAAAAATGAAAAGATCGTGGTAAACATAGGATCCCAATCCGGGCTCCAGATTCAAGATCTTTCCGTTGTTACGGCTCGCTACCAAGGTCCCAACAAATCCGCCGGACGGATCGGGGTGATCGGCCCTCTTCGAATGGATTACGCAAAGGTGGTTGTGACTTTGGCCGAAGTCTCAAATGCCTTGTCCAGGCTTTTTACAGGGAGTTCCACGTCCAAAACCCATGAGGAAACATCCGATGAATAATCCTGGCGCTAACCATCCGGGCCGTTCAGGTTCAACTCCCGAGCAGTCTTCCCAAAACGAGGTGAAGGCTGAAAATGGAACCCAGACATCTTTTGACCCAGCCGCAGCAAAAGCAACAGCTACTGGGCCTCTTCCAACCGCCGCCAACAACCCCGACGGCAGCGCCGGCGAAAATCTTGGCAAAGAGTCCGGCAACAATTCCGGCGACAGCCTCCGCGATAACCCCGACGGCAGCGCCGGCGAAAATTTTGGCAAAGAGTCCGGCAACAATTCCGGCAACAGTACCGGCGATAACCCCGGCGATAACCCCGGCGATAACCCCGGCGATAACCTCGGCGATAACCTCGGCGATAACCTCGGCGATAACCTCGGCGATAACTTCGACAATAGCCTTGGCGATACTTCCGGGGGCGGCTCCGGCGATAACTCCGGCGACAAACAGCCCGACCCCGAGGCGGCTCTGAAGAAAGAAATCGAGAAAGTTCAGGATGAGGCAAAAGACTGGAAGCACCGGTATCTGCTGGCGATTGCCGACTACGACAACCTTCGAAAACGCTCGGCGAAAGAGGTTCTGGAAGCTTCCTCCCGTGGAAAGGAAAACTTGGTCAAGGTTCTTCTTCCCGTGCTGGACACCTTTCACAGCGCGCTCCGCCAGATGGTGGAATCGAAGGTCGACAAGAAAGTCATGGAAGGGATGGAAATGCTTTGGTTCCAGTTTTCTGATACCCTCGAAAAAGAGGGGCTGAAGCCCATTCCGGCGATGCACCAGAAATTCAACCCCGATGAGCACGAAGCGATGATGCGCAGTTCCAACCCCGAACTGGGCGATGAGATCATCGTTCGCGAGTTTGAAACCGGTTACAAATTCAAAGACCGTGTAATACGCACTGCAAAAGTGGAAATCAACCAGAAGTGACGCCAATTCGCGCCACCGAACATCTTCACAGGAGGACCCCATGTCACGAGTAATAGGAATAGACCTCGGAACTTCCAATTCAGCGGCGGCCGTTATCGAAGGCGGCAAGCCAGTGATCATCCCCAGCGCCGAAGGCGTTTCCCTCGGTGGAAAAGCCTTTCCCAGTTATGTCGCTTTTACCAAGGACGGCCAGCGGCTGATCGGTGAACCCGCACGCCGTCAGGCTGCGATGAATCCTGGCCGCACCATTCAGGCAATCAAACGCAAAATGGGCTCCGCCTACAAGGTCAAGATCGACGACAAGGATTACACTCCCCAGGAGATTTCGGCTTTCATTCTTCAAAAGATCAAGCGCGACGCTGAGGCCTTTCTCAACGACAAGGTGACGGGAGCAGTAATTACCGTTCCCGCTTATTTCGACGATGCCCAGCGGCAGGCGACCAAGGACGCCGGAGCCATTGCCGGCATTGAGGTGAAGCGCATCATCAACGAACCCACTGCGGCTGCGCTTGCCTACGGCCTTGACAAGAAGGGCGACCGCAAGATCCTGGTGTTCGATCTGGGCGGCGGAACTCTTGACGTCACCGCTCTGGAGATGGGAAACGGTGTATTCGAGGTTCTTTCCACGAACGGCGACACACAACTGGGCGGCACCGACATGGACCGGGTCATTCTCGACTCCATCACCGCCGAGTTCAAAAAGAAGGAAGGGATCGACCTTTCCAAAGATTCCATGGCGATGCAGCGGTTGCGCGAGGCGGCCGAAAAAGCAAAGATCGAGCTTTCCACAACCACCACGACCGATCTCAACCTTCCCTTCATTACCGCCACTGCCGAGGGACCCAAGCACTTGGTCATGACACTTACCCGATCCAGGCTCGAAGAACTTATCGACCCTCTTATAGAGCGGTGCAAAGCTCCTATTGACAATGCATTGCGAGATGCCAATCTCAAGCGCGGCGATGTCGGACACATTATCATGGTTGGAGGCCCCACCCGGATGCCCATCGTTCAGAAGCTGCTGAAGGAGCACTTCAACGGTAAGGACCCCGAGCGCGGAGTGGACCCGATGGAGTGCGTTGCGATGGGCGCAGCCATCCAAGCCGGAATTCTCCAAGGCGAGGTGAAAGATGTTCTCCTTCTCGATGTTACTCCCCTTTCCCTGGGCATCGAGACCCTTGGCGGGGTTCACACGGCGTTGATCCCCCGCAATACTACGATTCCGACAAAGAAGAGCCAAGTCTTTTCGACTGCGTCCGACAATCAGCCCGCGGTTTCGGTTCACGTTCTTCAGGGTGAGCGGCCGATGGCTTCTGACAATAAGACCATTGGTCGATTTGACCTCGTAGGTATTCCATCCGCGCCACGCGGTGTTCCTCAGATCGAGGTTACCTTCGACATAGACGCCAATGGTATCGTGCATGTTTCCGCCAAAGATCTTGGAACTGGGAAGGAACAGGCGATCACGATCACTAGCAGTTCTGCCCTGAACAAAGAGCAGATCGACAGGATGGTCAAGGAGGCCGAGCAGTTCGCCTCCGAAGATTCGAAGGTCAAGGATCGGATCGAAGCAAAGAACCAGGCTGAGAGCCTTCTTTACCAGACCGAGAAGACCCTGAAGGATCTGGGCGACAAGGTCCCCGCGGAGGTCAAAAAGTCCGTTGAGGAGAAATTGGCGGATCTGAAAAAGGCCCTCGAAAAGAATGACCTTGATGAAATCAAAAAGCAAACGGAAGAGCTGACCACTGCCTCCCATAAGCTTGCAGAGATGCTCTACAAGCAGGCCGGCGGGCAAAGCGGCGGCCAGGCTGGCGGCCCCGACGGTTCTGGCGGCGCCGGCGGTCCTGGTGGCGCCGGTGGACCCAGCCCTGTAGGCGGAGACGGGAAAGGCAAGGGAGACGAGAACGTCGTAGATGCGGAGTTCAAAAAGGCCGACTGACTTGGCGAAAGAATGAATTGATGAAAGGGAATCTCGGGGGAAGAGATTCGGGTGACTGACAAGCAATACTAAGCTCCCACCCCTGGGTGCTGACCGATCTCTGAAATATCAGTGGTTGGTGTGGCTTTTTGGTGATGGTTTGGGATTCTTTGTTAGTCCCTGGAAGTCGGATCCGGTTTTCCCTTTCTTTTTATCTTTAGGAGAAAATGATGGCCAAACGTGATTATTACGAAGTGCTGGGCGTAGCCAAGAATGCGAATGAGAGCGAGTTAAAGACCGCCTACCGCACCCTTGCCCGGAAGTATCACCCCGATGTCAATCCCAACAATCCGGAGGCCGTCGAAATGTTCAAGGAAGCCAGCGAAGCCTACCAGGTTTTGATGGATCCTCAGAAACGGCAGGCTTATGACCAGTTCGGTCACGCCGGTTCCGACGGCCAGGGTTTCGATTTCCAGTATCAGGATTTTCGTAATATGGGCGGGTTGGGGAGCGTCGTCGGAGATATTCTCTCGGATTTTTTCGGAGGCGGCAGTCACAAGGGTGGCCCCCGGAGAGGTTCTGACCTTCGCTACGATCTCGACCTCACGTTCGAGGAGGCTGTTTTCGGTTGCGAGAAGAGTCTCGCAATCCCAAAGTCGGTTTCCTGCACCGGTTGTAAGGGCACCGGCGCCGCCTTTGGTACCGGTCGGAAGGTCTGCCCGGTTTGTCGCGGGAGAGGCACCATCTCCCTGGCGCAGGGGTTTTTCTCCATTCAACGAACTTGCCACCAATGCCAAGGCGAGGGGGAGATAATCGAGAGTCCCTGCACGGTTTGCAAGGGGACGGGCCGCCAGAAGGAGACCCACAAGCTCGATGTAAAGATTCCCGCGGGAGTTGAGACCGGAAGCAGGCTAAGAGTTGTCGGCGAGGGCGAGGTCGGCGAGTTGGGCGGCCCGGCCGGGAATTTGTACGTGGTACTCAAGGTCGGCAAACACGAATTCTTCGAGCGTGTGGGCGATGATATTATTTGCGAGAAAAATGTTACTTTCCCGCTGGCAGCGTTAGGGGGAGAGGTTGATGTTCCGACGTTGAAAGGTTCGCTCAAGATTAAGATTCCCTCCGGAACACAGACTGGCAAGGTTTTTCGGCTCAGGGGTTGCGGCGTGAAAAGCTTGCAAGGTGGGGAGGGCGATCAACTGGTCAAGATCTTTGTCCGGACTCCCTCAGCATTGACCGAAAAGCAGCGTGAACTGCTCCTTCTCCTGGCAAAGGAAGAGCCCGAACCCGTGCCCGCCCCCGTCGAAAACGGCAACAAATCAGTCTGGGACAAAGTAAGAGAAGTCCTCGGCGGTTGAGCCTTCGTTTGTAACTTCCGAATTACCTGCCAAACTTTGAGACTGTAGCAATTTGACCGATAAACTGCCTTTCAATCTGTCATTGCGAGGAGCGCAGCGACGAAGCAATCCCTTCCCGTTCACGAGATTGCTTCGATGCGCTCGCAATGACGGTTTCACCAGGTTTTTCGTAACTTCTCAAAGAAGGGGGGCACGC
>MNYA01000213.1 GCA_001872985.1 bacterium CG2_30_54_10
GGAAAAAGGTCGAGGACAACACCTGGGACCCAGAAAGAGCCCCCATCGCTGTGATCATTATCGTGATCCTCGGTCTGGTGACTTGGTTCACGTTGAGCGCCCAGCGCGGGAAAGATACGTTCATCCGGCGCATCAGCGGGCTGTCGGCCCTTGACGATGCCGTCGGCCGCGCCACGGAGATGGGCCGCGGGGTACTCTACATCCCTGGAATCATGGACATGGATGACATCCAGACCATAGCCGGCACCACGATTCTCGGCTACGTGGCCAAGAAGACGGCGGAGTATGACACCCCTTTATATGCTCCGATGACGCGATCCTTTGTCATGTCTGTGAGCCAGGAGGTTGTCAAACAGTCCTATCTCGAAAAAGGTCGTGCGGATGCCTTCCGGCCTGACCGCATCAACTACCTCACCGATGACCAGTTCGGTTATGTCGCGGGCGTCGGCGGCATAATGATGCGTGAGAAGCCGGCCGCCTGCTTTTACCTTGGATGCTTCTATGCCGAGTCATTGATCCTGGCCGAGACAGGAAGTTCGATCGGAGCGATCCAGATTGCCGGAACAGCCGAGCCTTCCCAGATCCCGTTTTTCGTCGCGGCCTGCGATTACACCTTGATCGGTGAAGAATTGTTCGCGGCGTCGGCCTACCTTTCGAAAAACCCGAAAGAAATCGGGGCTCTGAAGGGCTCCGATTGGTGCAAGCTGATAATAATTTTTTTGATCGTGCTTGGAACCCTTCTTGTGACGATCCGTCAAACCCGGTGGGGAGAGAATTCCGAGGGAATCAAGAAAGTCACGGAAAAATTCATGTCCTATTTGAAGATCTAGCGAGGAAGGATACACCATGATATTTCTAAAACGAACCTTGCCTCTGATAATCACATTCGTGACTGGTGTCATCATGATCCTGGCGTTTTTCAGCGGGCCTGGGCTTCCGACGCTTCGGATGCTCGATAAAGAGATGCCCGACTGGATCCGCATCACCTTGACCTTCGCCATGGTACTTGGAGGAGTCAGCCTGTTACAAATCAATCTGGTGAAAATACAGCGGAAGGTTGACGGCTGGGGCTTCAACCTTGTCTTGGTTATCGGGTTCATAACAATGGGGACGTTGGGTTTTTTATCGGGATTCGAAGGTCTGAGCTCCCGCCTTGTACCCGGAGCCGATTTATTCCTTCATGACGACAACGGCCAGTCGTGGACGGCAGTCAAAGTCAAGCAGGTCAATATTGAAAAAGATACGATCGAAGATGAAAAGACCAAGTTAAAGACCCCGGTCGAGTTCATTTCGGGCGTAACTGTAATCAAAGACGGCAAGGAAATCGTTGTGCAAACAAGCAACCTGAAGGGCTGGTTTCTTGCGATGCTCGGGCTGCTCCAGAACGTTCTTTTTGAAGGGATTTTCAAGGCGGCGCAGGCGACGATGTTTTCGCTACTCGCCTTTTTCGTTGCATCGGCATCGTTCCGGGCTTTCCGCATCAAATCAAAGGAAGCGGCACTGCTGATGTTCGCGGCGTTCATCGTCATGCTGGGGAACGTTCCGATTGGAAACCTTATCACCAAAATGCTCGATCATATCTGGCTGGGTTGGATCAACTTCCAGGGGATGAAGGAATGGATCATGATGTACCCAAGTTCGGCGGCCCAGAGCGCCATTTTGATCGGGGCCTGCCTGGGTTACATCGCCGCCTCGTTGAAAGTCATACTCGGCGTCGAGCGGTCCTATCTCGGCGGCGGCGAAGGTTGAGGTTTGAAAATGGACTTTTTGTTGAAACTCAAGGACCTTGACCGCCGCATCATTTTCGTATTCATCGCTCTGGCGGTCGCCATTCCCATGCTTCTGAAAATGACATTTCCTGTCGTTCCCGGGAAGAACGTGACAAGCCTGTTCGATTTTCTCGACAAACTTCCCATCGGAACGCAGACAATAATGTCCTTCGACTACGACCCGGCTTCGATGCCCGAGCTTCATCCGGCCGCGATTGCGCTTTTGGCACATATGTTCCGGCGCCAACTCAAGCCGATCTGCATGGCGAATTGGCCGGTTGGAGGAGAGATGGCGAAAGGCGCTCTCGCGAGTGCCACGGAAATTTTCCGGAATACGCCTGAGTCTTTCTACCAGGGCAAGAATAAGCCGGCGCCGGCATCGAAAGATCTTGTCGCCGGGCGTGATTACGTAAACCTGGGGTACAAGCCCGGCGGAATACCACACATAAAAGGCCTGATCTCGGACTTCATGAAGCCGTATCCGATCGACATGGAAGGGAACTCGACGGGCAAAATGGAAATATTCAACCTTCCATCCGGCGCGAAGTTCACCCTCAAGGATGCCGGGGTCATCGTCAGCTTCACTGCAGGAACGGGCGGCATCGAGGCCTACATCGCCCTGGGAAGCGAACACAAATGCGTGATGGGCGCTTCATGCACCTCCGTCAACATTCCCAAATTCTACACATTTTTGCAAACAAAGCAGTTGATCGGATTGGTCGGCGGGCTTCCCGGCGCGGCGGAATGTGAAGCGGTAATCGAGCAACCGGGCCCGGCCACTCGGGGGATTGCGCCGCAGTCGATCGCCCATTTGGTGATCATGATCTTCATCACCATTGGGAACATAGCGTATCTCTACGAGAAATCCCGCAAAAAGAAAGCGTAAGGGGAAAAAAACAACATGCAAGCGATTTCCATCTGGATGGGCGCAATCGTAACCCTTTCCATTTTCACCTTCCTTTACAGGGACAACCCGCTGTATCGCTTCGCCGAGCACCTTTTCGTCGGAGTTTCCGCGGGCTATCTGTTCACGACTATCGAGTTTCATCAGTCCCTCAAGCCGATTCTTTTCGGAAAGGTTTTTCCAACTTATTTCGCGACCGGAAAAGATGTATTCCTGCCGCCTAATTACATCCTTCTGATTCCTGCGGCGATGGGCATTCTCATTCTGTTTCGATTAAGCAAGGAATATTCGTGGTTGAGTCGATATACTTTCTCGTTCGTCATGGGTATTTCCACTGGTTTGACGATCGTTTACACTACCCAGACCAGTTTGATCCCGCAGATCGCGAAGGCCATCGTTCCATTGTTCGTTGTGGCCCCTTCGGGAGAGATACTCCCGTCGATCATCGAGTCGCTGTCTAATTGGGTGCTGGTGATCGGTTCGATTTCGTGCATCTTTTTCTTTTTCTTCAGCATCGAACATCGCGGGCCGGTCTACGGGACGATATCTAAAATCGGGATCTGGTTTTTGATGATCAGCTTCGGAGCGGCTTTCGGTTCGACAGTCATGGGTCGTGTGTCGCTTCTGATCGGCCGTTTCCAGTTTCTTCTGGGAGACTGGCTGAACTGGCTGTAGCGGGTGATAGCCGTGGGCATGTGGGATATCCCCAAGGATCCGGCCAACGATGGGCGTTTCAGTGATGAAGAGCTCGATGCCTTCATCGAGACTGTCGCAGGAGGTGTGGTTAGACGGCGGATGTCCGTTCCGGCGGTGATTGCGCTGGAGCTTGCCAAGCCAGTTTCCTTTCTGGGGTACAGCTCGATGCTCGCCTTTGGACCGATTCTTGAGATGATGTTCGATCCGCAGAAAATTGAAAAGCTGACATGCATCCTGGCCGACCGGGAAAGAATTGAAAGTCTTCTAAAGGCCATTGAAAAGCTTGAAAATGACGGATCTGGCAATGACGAACCTGGCAAAGAAATGCCTGGGAAAGAAGTTCCTGGCAAAGAAGGCCCTGACAAGGAAGGTGAATCCGGTGGACATTGAAAAAATCGAAAGTATTCTCGCGACCGATTGCGGCAGTACAACTACGAAAGCGATTCTCATCGAAAAGCGGGATGGCGAGTTCAGACTGATCGTTCGGGGTGAAGCGCCGACCACCGTCGAGGCGCCCGTGGAAGATGTCACGAAGGGTGTCCTCAATGCGGTGTCCGAGGTTCAGGAGTTGGTCGGCAGGCAAATTCTTACCGATGATGGTAGCGATATCATCAAGCCACGCCAAGGGAACAAGGGTGTCGACTTTTACGTTTCGACCAGTTCAGCCGGAGGTGGGCTTCAAATGATGGTTGCCGGGGTTGTCAAAACAATGTCCGGTGAGTCGGCGGCTCGTGCCGCTCTTGGGGCTGGAGCTATCGTCATGGATGTCATGGCGACGAACGACGGCCGGCTTCCCCACCAGAAAATTCAGCGGATCAGACATCTGCGCCCCGACATGATCCTGCTTTCGGGGGGGGTTGACGGCGGAACCACTTCCCACGTCGCCGAGTTGGCCGAAATCATTTCGGCAGCCAGCCCTAAGGCCCGCCTCGGAATCGGTTACGAGCTTCCGGTATTGTTTGCCGGAAACAAGGATGCCGCCGGCCTGGTCAAGGAAAGACTCCAGGGCAAGGTAGCCCTTGATTTCACCGACAACCTGCGCCCCACGCTCGAACGCGAGAACCTGATGCCGGCGCGTCTGAAGATCCAGGAACTGTTCCTGGAGCATGTCATGAGCCACGCCCCCGGATATCCGCATCTGATGAAGCTTACCGATGTTGACATCATGCCGACCCCCGGAGCGGTGGGCGATATCATGCAGTTGATATCGCGCCGGAAGGGCATCACGGTCGTCGGGGTTGATATCGGGGGGGCGACAACCGACATTTTTTCGGTCTTCCAAGGGATATATAACAAATCGGTTTCCGCGAATTACGGAATGAGCTATTCGATCAGCAACGTGTTCGCGGAAGCGGGCATGGAAAACATCATGCGATGGGTTCCGTTCGCGGTTGACGAGCGCGATCTGCGAAACCGGGTCAAAAACAAGATGATCCGGCCGACCACGATCCCGTCACTTCTCGAAGAATTGGTGGTGGAGCAGGCTTGCGCACGCGAGGCGCTGCGGCTGTCGTTCGATCAGCACCGATCCCTGGCGGTCGGGCTGAAAGGAATTCAACAGGAGCGGTCAATCGGGGATGTTTTCGAGCAGACGATGACCGGGCAAACGCTGGTCAATTTAAAAGATCTGAACATGCTGATCGGCTCTGGCGGGGTTCTTTCCCATGCGCCCCGACGGCAACAGTCGGCGATGATGATGATCGACTCCTTCCTGCCGGAAGGAGTGACCCAGCTCACGGTGGATTCCATTTTCATGATGCCGCAGTTGGGCGTTCTGGCCAAAGTTTACGAGCAGGCGGCGTTGTCAGTTTTCGACAAAGACTGCCTGATCTATCTTGGAACGTGTATTTCCCCGACCGGGGTTATAAAAGACGGTGATGTGGCGCTCGAGGCGAGTGTCACAATGCCTGACGGCGCGGTGGTCAAAGAGATCCTGAAGGCCGGCGAGCTGAAGGTCGTTCCGCTTCCAGTCGGTCAAACTGCGCGGGCCCGGCTGAAGCCCACCTACGGCATGGACATGGGAAACGGCGACGGGGTCGCGATCGAGGTCGAGGTTTATGGCGGGGTCGTGGGGTTGATATTCGACACGAGAGGCCGTCCGCTGAACCTTCCCAAAGACGATCGAGAGCGGATCAAAAAGCTTCAAAGCTGGAACGCCGCCCTGGATATGTATCCGAAGCTCTGACGGAAAGGACGATTGGAACATGGCAAGCGCATATACTCCAGGACTGAAGATCGTCGGCAAGGCTCGTTTCGAAAAAGACCGAAAGCTGCCCATGCGCGGAACGGTGCATGTCAAGAAGGGCGAGCGGGTTACCGCCGAAACGGTGGTCGCTTCAACGCATCTTCCGGGAAATGTTTTTCCCATGAACGTGGCCAACATTCTCGGCTGCGAGCCCAAGGAAATCATCGAATTCATGGTCAAGAAGGTGGGCGATCGGGTCAAGAAGGGCGAGATCATTGCCGAAACCCCTGGTTTATGGGGCTTCTTCAAAAACCGGGTCGAATCGTGCATCGTCGGAAGCCTTGAGAATATCTCGACTGTGACGGGGCAGGTAATCCTTCGTGAACCGCCGATTCCGATCGAAGTTCACGGGTATGTCGATGGCGAGGTTGCTGACGTCTACGCCGAAGAAGGAATTCGTGTGGCAACCTACGGAGCCTTCATCCAGGGCATTTTCGGGATCGGCCCAGAGGTTGTCGCTCCGTTGAAGATGGTCGCCAGGGATCCGGCCGACGTGCTAGATGCGAAGGATATCAGCCCCGAGCACAAGGGCAAAATCATCGTGGGCGGCTCTCTGGTCACCGCTCCGGCGCTGGCGCGGGCGATCGAGCTTGGCGTCAAGGGGGTCATCGCAGGCGGGTATGACGCATTCGATCTCAAAGAATTTTTGGGCTACGACCTGGGCGTCGCAATAACCGGCAACGAGGACAAAGGGGTGACGCTTGTCGTGACCGAGGGTTTCGGAAAAATTGCCATGGCAAAAAAAACGTTTGACCTTTTGAAGGCGAGTGAAGGTCGGAAGACTTCGATCAATGGCGCAACCCAGATCCGCGCAGGCGTCATCAGACCTGAGGTCGTCATTCCGATCGAAGGGCTCAAGGACCAGGATGTCTCGAAGTCCTCATCAATGGGGATGACCGTCGGAACCCTGCTTCGCATCATAAGGCAGCCCAAGTTCGGGTCGGTCGCGAAGGTTGTGTCACTTCCCGAGAAGCCCGCTCATATTGACACCGAGGCCAAGGTTCGCATCGTTGAGATTGAGATTCTGAACACCGGCGAGAAGTTGAACCTTCCGCGTGCCAACGTGGAGATTATCGAAGAATGACCCAAAGGCCTGACAACAGCAGCACCAACAGCAGCACCAGCACTAACGACACTGGCAACGGCCTCGGCAACGCCAATGGCATCGACACCGATTCCCTGAAAAAAGAGATCAAGCAGGAACTCCTGAAACGGGAAATCATGATGGGCCTGGACAATAGCGATGAGATCGATCTTTTTGAACTTGGAAAGGTCATGCTCCGGCGTTGGCGGATAGTCTTTGTCATGCCGATCATCGTCGGATTGTTGGCAGTTGTTTTCAGCCTCATGATGCCCAATTATTACAAATCGGAGGCTTGCATCTTCGTCCATTCAAAGGGGGGCGGAGCGATGAGCAGCCTTCTAAGCTCGTTGCCGTTAGGCGGGATGTTGGGCGGATTGGGCGGCAGCGGCGGGTCGGCGGAGTATCTGATGGCTTATCTCAAGAGCCGGACCAGCAGCGATCAGATCATCACCCGGTTTGGAATCGCCACGAGTCCGCTTGTACTCGGAGATCCGCTTCCGGTCGATCTCAAATACGACGATCTTGTAAAAGCCGTCGGAAACATGGTGACAGTTTCGAAAGACAAGGATGGTCTGATCACCGTTGCCGTAGAAACAAAGTCAGCAACCTTCTCGGCCGAGGTCGCTGAGACCTACCTCGCGTTTCTCGAAAATTTTTCAAAGGGTCCGGCAAAGGAGAAGCGCGTGTTCGTCCAGGTTCAACTTGATAAGGTGAAAACCGAACTGGAAACGGCGGAGATAACCTTCAAGACTTTCCAGGACAAGAACAAGCTTTTCGCGATCGACGAGCAAGCGAAAGGGCTGATCGAGAAATCGGTCAAGTTAGAGGCTTCGAAATTCGAGAGCCAAATCTCGCTGAAGATGCAAGAGAGCCTTCTGAAATCTTCGGGCAATGTCCCCGAACTGGTCAAGCTCGAAGCGCAGAAGGTTTCCGAAGAGGCCCGCCAGGCGGGGCTTGAGAAAGCCATCTCGGAGGTCAATCTCAGGCTCGATGCAGTTCCGCAGCTCACCCTCGAATTTACGCATCTGATGCGGAATTTGAAGGTCAAAGAGAAGGTTTTCGAAATGCTGACTGAACAACTCGAACTTGCGAAAATCTCCGAGGCTGAGGAGGGAAGCAACTTTGAGGTCATCGATCACGCGCGTCCCGCCGAGAGGAAATCGAAGCCCAAGCGTTCGCTGATCGTGATTCTTTCGGGGCTCACCGCCGGAATGCTTGGTGTCTTCCTTGCCTTCTTCCTGGAGTTCCTGGAAAAA
>MNYA01000376.1 GCA_001872985.1 bacterium CG2_30_54_10
GGAATCATTGACCTGCCGCCTACCGCTCACCGCCTACCGCCTACCGCCTACCGCTCACCGCCTACCGCCTACCGCTCACCGCCTGCCGCCTACCGCTCACCGCCTGCCGCTCACCGCCTGCCGCCTACCGCCTGCCGCCTACCAGTTACCCGCTACCGGCTTACTGCAGCGGGCCCTGTAATCGCGAGCACCGCCTTATCAGGGGAGAGGTAGGTTCGTGCAACCCTTTTCATATCCTCTACGGTTACCGCCTTGAGTTCGTCGAGGTAACCACTGTCATAAGCAAATCCGGCGCCGATCGATTCGAACCATGCCAGATAATGCGCGATCCGTGCGGATTCAGCGTGTTCGAGGGCAAACTGGCCGGATACATACGCCACTGCTCGATCCAGTTCCGGCCGATCGACACCGTTTTCGGAGATATCGCGAATTTCAGCCAAGACCATTTCCGTCACCTTGTCCACTGCCCCGGGGTCCGTTCCGATTATCGCGCAGAATGCGCCGCCATCAACTCGCGACGGGAAAACCCCTTGGGTCGCATAAGCCAGAGAAGCCTGATTCCGGATTTTTCGGAAAAGGCGGGCGCTCATCCCGCCACCGAACAGGGCGTTGAGCACCTTCATCGCCGCATAGTCCGAATGTCCGATGCCAGGACCAAGCCAGCCAAGACACACCATTGCCTGCTTTTTCTTTCGCTTATCCTGAACCCTGACAAAACTACTCACAGGTTGAATGGCCGCCCTTGTCACGGCAATGGCTTCGGCTTCCGCTTCCGCTTCCGCTTCCACCTCTGTCATCGTCGTGGCGCGTGCCTCCCCTTCCGCCTCTGCCATGGCCATCTCCTCCGCCCCGGTTCCGGGAAAGCCGAAGTGGATCGATGCGAGCTTTACCGCCTCGTCGGCATCCAGATCTCCTACGACGGAAAGAACCATCCGCCCCGGAGTAAACCAATGGGTGTGGAAATCCCTCAAATCCTGGGTGGTAATGGAGGCAACGTCTTCCTGCGTCCCCAAAACGTAGTTGGCATACGGATGGCCTTTGTACAAGTTCGAGTGGAAAAGACGCCAGGTGTTCTCGAACATGTTGTCGGGTACCGACTTCAGCCTCGCAAGCACTTTCGACTTCTCGACCTTGAATGCATCGGAAGGAAAAGTCGGGTTCCGCGTCAAATCAGCCAGAATCGCGATTGCTTCAGCAGCGCGTTTCGCCGGGACACTCAGCGAAATCCTCAGGAAATCAGGCTCTGATGATGGAGACAGCTCGGCGCCGATTGCCTCGATGTCCCAGAGTGTCCGCATTCCTTCGCGGTGGGTTGTTCCCTTGAAAAGCATCTCAGAGGTCAGGTTGCTTACCCCCGTTTTCCCTGGATTATCACGGCGTGCCCCGGCGTCGATCGCCAGGCAAGCACCGATCAGGCCTGTTCCGCGGATCCGGCGGTGGATCAGGCGCATACCATTTCCCAGCAGAAACTTTCGCGTATCGGGGGGAACGGCCTTTCCAGGTTCGGCCTGGATTTCGACGGCATCGGGCTTTGGCCCAAGAAGAACCAAAACAAAACCTTCCTTTGCAAAAAAGGTGTTGGCCAGTGTCTGCAATTGCCCGGAAGTCACCCCCCTCATGGTTTCGAGATAGCGCTTTTCCTCATCAAGCGCTTTCTGGACGATGGCCTCGCCCAGAATCTCGGCTTTCCCCTCAGCGGTCTCAGCCGAGCGAATATAGAGGCTCTCGAGATAATCCTTGGCTTTTTGCAATTCGCTCTGTGGAACCGGCTCATCAATGAGACGCTTGATCTCCTCGCGTATTCCCGAAAGGACTTTGCTTTCATCGGATGGGTCATACTCGGCGCGGATGATGAACATCCCATCGTCTACAAGGGAAATCTGGCACGCTGAAATCGACGTAACCAGCGAAGACCGCTCTTTGAGAGCGATCGATAATCGGCTGGAGCGCCCCATTCCGAGGATCACCTCCAAAAGCACCAGACCACGGGTTTCAACGGCCCTGGCGTGCGAAACCGTTCGGAAAGCCATTTGAAGGTAACCGCGGTCGACTTCCATTTCCTTGCGGATGATCTTCGGCTCCGTGGTTGGTGGTTCGGCCCGCAAGAGGCTCGCAGGAAGTTCCTTCGGCGGAATATCGCCGTAGAGCTCTTCCAGTTTCTTGACGATTGCCTTTGAATCGACATCCCCCACCACCAGGATTGCCATGTTTTTCGGAACGTACCAGCTCGAAAAAAAAGCCATCATTGCCTCGGGAGAGATCCCGGCCCGGACGGCTTCCACCGAGCCCAGCGTCGGGCGCCCATAAGGGTGGACGGTGAACATCGTTTTGCAGACAATGTCCCAGAGAACGCGATTCGGGGTATCCTTCGAACGCTTGATCTCCTCGAGGATGACCGATCGTTCCGAATCTATTGCTTCCTTTTTGAGCGTGGAATTTCTGAAAACATCGGCATGAATATCGAGAGCCTTGAAAATGTGCCGGCTTTCGCAGGAAATGTAATAGTGGGTGTAGTCGATCGATGTCCCGGCATTGGTTCGTCCACCGAATCCTTCGATCTCGGCTGCTATCTGACCCGGGCCGCGTTTAGGGGTTCCTTTGAAGAGCGTGTGCTCCAAAAAATGGGCTATTCCGCTCACCGCATCGGTTTCCAGACGACTGCCTACACCGAACCAGACGTCGGTGACCGCCAGGGGGGCGGTGTGATCTTCTTTGACAACGATCGTGAGCCCATTCGGAAGAGTTTTCACGGTCATCGGTTCCCATGAGAATTCGCCTATTGGAAGTGACGCCATCACAATAATCCACCTTTGAAGTGATAAAAGTTGCTACCCGCGATTGTAAAAAAGGGAGTAGGATTTAGGGATTAGGGAAAAGCCTGCTACAATCGGAAATTAAACCCATACAAACCACAAAATTCCATGTGCTTTGTATGTAACTTCTCAAAAAAGGGGGGCGCTTTGCGCCCTCCGGTCTGCCTTCACTCTTCCCCCGACTTGTTGAGATGATACCTTTGTATAACACCATCCGTTAAGTTTTTTTACCTTGCTGTTACTTTCCGGGGGCAAGCGGAAGGAACGGGAAACAAACCACTTGCTCGAGCTTGTTTTCAATTCGGTCCAGGAGTTGAAATGGCCTTCCCATGAGGATCTTGGGCCGATCATCCGCGAGGATCTCGGTATACTGGCTGCTGTCCAGCGTGCAGAGGCTTCGGAATCGCTCATCCCCGTAAACAAGTCCCCCCTTGTGTAAGACCATGCCGATCGTCCCCGTTTTGAGCGAAAAGAAACTTTCCATCGGGTTCTGGAGCGTGTCTTCGAATACCAGAAGATTCGCGAGCTTTCCAGGGGCAAGCGATCCGGACGCCTTGTCGACCCCCAGCATCTCGGCCGGTATGCTGGTTGCCATGCGGATTAGAGCTTCATCCGTCAGGCGGCCGTTAAGTTTCTCCCGCGAGAAACGTCGGGCCTCCCGCAGGTTGTCGAAAAGAATTCCGGGGCTGGCCAACGCCCGATCGGTACCGATAGCAATCCTGATGTTGGAATCCAGGAACCTCTCAATTGGCGGCTGAGAGCGGAAAACCGCGGCACACGAACACGGGCACCAGACCACCGACGCCTTGCGTGACGCCACCATTTCGATCTGGGTGGGGCCGAGGTTGAGGGCATTGATCAAAACTGTATTTTCGCCAAGGGCGCCAAGTCTGTTGAGATTTTCGCACTCCTCGATAAGTTCCTGGGAGAAGCCTTCCCCTAAGTGAACGATGAAGGGAAGGAGCCCTCGGGATTGGCTGAATTCCTTCTGAATGCCCTGGCCCCACTCATGGCGCTGAGCGGAAACCGAGTGGGCAAGGAAGTAATTTTCAAGAAGCGTGATTTGCGGCATTCCCATGAATGTGGTTGCGATCTCACGGGGAAAATGATCCGAAACCAGGGTCACTCCAGAAAGGATATTGCGGTAGATCCCGAGGGAATAGAGGTCGGCAGCCGAAAGTTTCTGCATTTGCTCGCGGGCTTTGGACTTCTTGAATTCAGCTTCCCATTCATGCCATGTCTGGCAGGCCCGTTCGGGGCTCTGGTGAGAATCGGGGCTCTCGTGAGTACCGGGGCTCTCGTAGGGAAAGGAGTCGACCAGATGGTCATGCGCGTTCAGCAATCCTGGAAAGATGAGGTATCCCCGAAGGTCGATGTCTATGTCAATGTTCCGGGTCGGCTTTTCCCCGGGTGCGAATATCTGTAGAATGGAATCATTCTCTATCAGCAGGTCTCCGGGGGCGATTCGCATTTGCGGATCGAGGATCCGCCCGTTGCGCAGTAGTTTCAGCACATTCACATATTCGCTATTCAAATATTGCCGAAGGTTCGAAATTCCTTCTTCATCTCGCGGAAGAATTCAGGCCATGTTTTTCCGGAAAAGGCCATTCGGGCAAAATTATCGGCGAGTTTTTCAAGAAACTCCATGAAGGTCTCCCTCTGGAAATCAGGTCTGAGGTATCGAACCTTTTGGAAACTCCGATAAAAGTTTTCCGGGTCTTTGATCCCGACGGCCGCGAGAATATGGTCGAAAAAAACCTCGGTTTCAAACCGGCTTGAAAGCTGCTGTGGAAGAATCTGAGACCCTAGGAGTGTGCCGACCATTTCTCCCCTGAACCCGATGGGAGCGGCGAAAACCAGAAAACCGGCGTAGCAGACGTTCACGAAAGGCACCTTCCGACGGAGAAGCCGGTCCTCGATGTTCTTGTAAGTCCGGCGGCAGCGTTGCCGGCCACGTTCCGTTCCCCGAATGATGCTGCATGGGCCATGAAAATAATCTGTTTTCACGACAACTTCGCCGGTAGATGATCTGAGAGAGAGCGCTATCCCGGTAAGTTGCTCGAATTTCTGGAGCAGGTGAGGAACCTGACCATGCTGAAAGGTAACCGTCGAATTTACGTTCAAATCAATTTTGCTGTTCATTGTTTTCCTGGAAGAAAATTGCGTCGGACATCCCTTATAAGCCGGAGGCGCTCATTTGCCCATTGTTTCGCAGCCATGCTCGTGGGGATGTTCTTTTCCCGGGAAATTCTAAGAATAGTTTGAATGCTCGAGAACAATTTGCTTACCTTGAGATTCGCCGTTGTCTCGTCGTACCCATGAAGTTCTTCGGCCGCGTTTATCATACCACCGGCGTTGATTACGAGATCGGGGGCGTAGACAATTCCTTTGGCGTGCATCATTTCGCCGACCCGGTCGGATTCGAGCTGGTTATTCGCCGAGCCGGCGACAATTCCGGCTTTCAATGAAGCCAACGTTTTTTCGGTCAGGATGCCGGAGCGGGCACAAGGGGAAAATACATCGCAATCTACGCCGAAAATTTTCTCAGGTTCGACCACCTCAACTGTTAGAGCCTTTTGCGCTCTCTGGATCCTTGATTCATCAATGTCCGAAACAATCAGCCTCGCCCCATCCCTGGAAAGCAGGCGGGCAAGCTCCAGGCCCACCGAACCAACACCCTGGATCGCAACCGTCCGGTTGCGAAGGAAACAGGTTCCATGGACTGCTTCCATGCAGGCCTGGATGCCTCGAAAAACTCCGAATGCGCCCTTGATCGCCGGATCCCCGCTGCCGCCCTTCCGCTTGTTCAAACCGACCACATACCGGGTTTCCTGGGCGATGATGTCCATGTCTTCGACAGTGGTTCCTGCGTCCTCACCGATTATGATGCGACCGCACAGGCTTTGTACATGCCGCCCGAAAGCTCGTAGAACCGCCTCAGACTTCTCCCGCTTGGGATCGCAGAGTATGATAGCGCTTCCTCCGCCAAGATTGAGACCAGCCGCCGAAGCCTTCAAGGTCATGGTCTGGCTGAGCCTGAGAGCGTCGGATACTGCTTCCGTATCCGACGGATATTGATCGATGCGAAGCCCGCCCATTGCAGGCCCGAGGGTTGTGTCATGGATAACGATAACAGCTTTCAGGCCCGAGATGCTGTCATGGCAAAGCAAAATTTCTTCGCAATCTGTCTTTTCCATCAACTCGAGAATGCTCATTGGTGCGACTCCCTGGAGGGCTCTCCGGGCGCGGGGAGTGCCCGCTGCCATAACACGCTTCCGAGCAGCAGCGAATTGAACTTGGTGTCGTTGTTGTCCGCCCGGGAAGTTAGGACAACAGGGCACTTGGCTCCAAACACGATGCCGCCCAGGGCCGCTTCCGAATAGTAATGAAGCGACTTGTAGAAGGCGTTCCCGGCTTCAATTCGTGGAACAACGAAAATGTCGGCATTTCCGCGAATGCGCCCGTTGTATTTCTTGATCTCCGCGGATTCCGGAGAAAGGGCAAGGTCAAGGGAAATTGGCCCTTCGACCAGGATATCCTCGCGCTCACTGAAGCCCTGGCTGACCTTTCGGGCAAGGACGGTCGACAACACCTTGTCCGAGACCTTTTCATTTGCCGCCAACAGTGCGATGCGGAGGGGCCTCCGCTCGAAAAGACCCAAGGCCTCGGCGGAATTCTCGACGATCCGGGAAAGTGCATCTGCATCGGGGGAAATGTTGACCGCGGCGTCGGTCATCACCCGAACACCCGGGTAAGCCTTCGCCTCGAAGAAAAGAAGGTGCGACAGCAGAGGATTTTTCTTGATTCCGTCTTTGGAATTCAGGACTGCTTTCAGAAGCGTGGATGTTGGAACCAAGCCTTTCATCAAAATATCAGCTTTGCCCTCTTTGACCAACTGAACGGCAATTTTGCATGCCGTTGTCTGATCAGCTTCGGAAACGATCTGGATGCCGTTCTTCATGGTTTCGTCCCCGTATAACTTCCGAATCAGGTCGGGGTTTCCGATCAGAGTAGCGGACAATATTCCCATTTTTATCGCCCGTCCTACGGCGTAAGCGCAGGCTTCATCCTGGGCAAAGGGTACCGCCACCCGGCATTTAACCGAATGGTTCAGGTCTCCCAGGATCCGCTCAAAAAATGGGGCATGCATGACTGCTTCCTCCTGATTCGGCCTGTCAAAGCCGCACAGCCTCGGTTTTGACTAGACCCCGAGGACATAAGAGGCTATAACCAGCCGCTGAACCTCACTCGTTCCTTCGTAGAGCTCGAGTATCCGGGCATCCCGATAATACCGTTCGACCGGATAATCCTTGATGAAACCATAGCCTCCATGGATCTGAAGAGCCTGATGGCAAACCCTGGTACCCATTTCGGAACCGTATAGCTTGGCCATCGCCGCCGCCTTCGCATATTTCTTCTTGTTGTCCTTCAACCACGCGGCTTTCCAGTAAAGGAGCCGGGTTGTCTCAATATCGATTTTCATCTCCGCAAGCTTGTGGGCGATTCCCTGGTAATCGACAAGGGCCGACCCGAACTGCTTTCGTTCCTTCGCATACTTGATAGCCGCATCGTAGGCCGCTCTTGCCAACCCGCAGGCCTGAGCGCCGACTCCGATCCGGCCGCCGTCAAGGGTGTCCATGGCAATCCGGAAGCCGCGTCCCGGCGTGGAAAGAATGTTCCCCTTCGGTATCCGGCAGTTTTGGAATACAAGCTCGGCTGTGTTGGAAGCGCGTATCCCAAGCTTGTTTTCTTCGACACCGACTGTGAATCCCGGGCAGCTTTTGTCGACAACGAACGCGGAAAGCCCGCGGATCTTCGCCGATCTCTTCGTGCTCGCGATCACCACCGCGAAATCAGACACTCCACCGTTGCTGATGAAAATCTTGTTGCCGTTCAGAACCCAACCGTCGCCATCATCGGTGGCTGTCGTCTCGAGATTCGAAGAGTCAGAGCCTGCGTTGGGCTCGGTAAGAGCGAAACATCCCAATTTTTCACCGCTCGCCAGCGGGGGCAGGTATTTCTTTTTGAGTTCATCAGTTCCGTAGGTTTTGATCGGATAAGCCACGAGGGAGTTTGAAAGGGACATCGTAACCCCCTGGGC
>MNYA01000029.1 GCA_001872985.1 bacterium CG2_30_54_10
TTGAACTCGCCAACCTTCTCGGCAATTTTCCCAGTGAAAGAAGAACGTCCATGAACGAAATCGGTGTCAAGCTGCGGAATCGGGCTGGCGGGGCGGCGAACCAGAAAAGCTTCTTTCTCACGCTTGATCCGCTCGAATTCAGAGCGGGAGATCAGGATTCCTTTCGGGGATTTCTGCCATGTTTCTTCCAGGGCGGCGTACGGAATGTAGCGCACATTTTCGGAAAGCTTTCCGGCGCTGCCAAGAGGAACGGGCTCAGAAGCAGCGGCCTCAGAAGCGGCAGTATTCTGGGCAAACGCCAGGCCAGACCAGATACAGAAAATGGAAAGCAAAAGAACAACTTCAAAGGGGAAAAGCATCCGACGGTGGCTTGAGAACATGGGGAACCTCCCTCTTTTTTCCGCGAATCCCGCAAACGCCATTCGTGGGGCCTGGGATCGCCGCGCCACAGCGCGGCTGATAAAGTCTTCTTTCCGCGATCTCGCAAACGCCATTCGCGGGGCGATCCGCACACGATCATAGATTTCGGGAAGAAGGTTTGTCAACCCATTTCAGGGTTTTCCCGATCCGATGGTTTCCCAGATCAGAAGCGCCGGAAGCCGCAGGCGCCGCAAAAACGCACTCCTTCGAGAACGTGGGTTCCGCAATTGGGGCAGGCGCCTTCGCGGTAATTGGCATAGCGAGAAAGGGCGTAGACAGTGACCGGTTCGGCCTTTCCCTTCAAGGAGATCTTGGGGCGCTGTTCGCATTGGCCCTGCCAGTCCTGAAGGTTTTCGTAGGTGCTTTCCGAGACGAGAATCTCTCCGCCTTGAGCGCTCGAACAAAGTCTGAAGGCGATGTTAACACCGTCGCCGATGGCGGTATAACTTGAAAGCTTCTGCGAGCCGATGTTTCCGACCAGAACATCCTGGAAGTTTATCCCCACACCCACTGAAAAGGCCGGGAACCCGAGAGCGACCCACTCTGCCATGTTGTCCTGCGTCATGTCCTGGATTTCCTGGGCAGCCACCACAGCGTGGTACGAGGGCTTGTCGATCGACATCGGAGTTCCGAAGAGAACCATCGCCGCATCCCCCATGAACTTGTCGAGGGTTCCCCTGTTCGTCATGACGATGTCCGTCAGCCGGGAGAAATAGCGGTTAAGAAGTTCGACGACCTTTTCCGGAGGGAGCTTTTCAGACATCCGTGTGAATCCGCGGATATCGGCAAACATTATCGCAATTTTCTTGCGAGTTCCACCAAGGACGATTCCGGCCGGATTCTTTTCGATGAACTCGATGACCTCCGGGGCTACCATCCGGCTGAAAATCTGCCGAAGTCTCCCAAAGGCCTTTGTTTGCTCATCAAGTTCCTGCTTTTTTACCGCGAGAGCCTGGGATTCTTCGGCCAAAGCCTGCTTCTGCTCGGAAAGTATCTTGGTGTTGGTAAGCACCAGACCAAGGAGGGTAGTGACCATCTCGATGGTTTCGAGGTCATCTTCTCCGGCGAAAACGTTTCCTGCGTAGGAACAGATCACCAGCAACTTCTGGACGATCCCGCGCAATCTCACCGGACACACGATTTTCGCATCGGAAATAACCCCCCGACGTTCGAGGTAAGCAAGGTCATCCTGCATGTGAAGGTGCGCGCGGCTGAGAGGCACTCCATTATCGAGAACGTAGGTGATCATGGAATCCTCGTTCAAAGGGACAATTGGGGTTTTGTCATCAGGAAACCCAACTGAAAATTCAGAAACCAGCCCATCAGGAGTGCGACTGAGAATGCAGGCTTTTTTTATCGTAAGCGTGGTGTCCAAGAGATCCCAGGCTCGGGCGTGAACATTTTCGTCTTCCAATGTGCTTATGAGGAGGCGGATCCGCTGGAGGAAAGAGTGGGTCTTGTCGATCAGATGGAGGTTTTTTTTCTGAAGTTCGTCACGCTCGAACTCGATCTTTCCAAGGTTGGCCTTGAGGTTGGCGAATTCTTTCTTTAGGTTTTCGAGTTCTTTCTTGGCGGTGCCCCCGCCGAGGCTGTCAAGAATTCCCATTTTCCGTTCCCCTGGGCCTATTTATTCTCCCGCATTTCGGGAGGAACATCGTCGATTTTCACTTGTCCAGACTTGATCAATTCGTTCACGGTGACATACATCGGAACGCAACCCGACCGCCGACCTACCCGAAGGATCGAGTAGATTTCATGAATCTTCTTTTGTCTGATGAGATTACAAACCGAGGGAAGCATCGGAAGCACCTCATAAGCGAGAGCCCTACCCTTTCTCGTAGCAAGCGGAAGCAGCGCTTGCGAAATGATCGCCCGCAGGCAACTGGAAAGCATGAAACGAATGTTGTCTCTTTGGTGGGAGGGAAAAATATTTATCAGGCGAAGAATGCTCTGAGTCGCATTCGAGGTATGAAGGGTTCCGAGGACAAGATGGCCGGTTTCGGCTGCTTTCAAGCAGGTTTCGACGGTTTCCTGGTCGCGCAGTTCCCCGATGAAAATAACATCGGGATCTTGGCGCAGGGCCGATGTCAAGCCGCCATGAAAGGTCGGGGTATCCTCTCCTACTTGGCGTTGGCTCACGATGGAGGCGGAATACGTTCCAAACACATACTCGATCGGGTCTTCAATGGTGATGATGTGAACCGAGTCTTTCAGGGCGAGCATATTAACAATGCTCGCTGCTGTCGTGGATTTTCCAGAGTTAGTGGCTCCAGTGATGAGGATCATACCATTGTTGGTTTTCAGTATCATATCGAGTACCTCGGTGGTAAAACCCAACTTTTCGAGTGCAGGAGGTTGTCCGGGAACAAGGCGCAGGGAAAGCGCAAGATTGTTCCTCTGGAAAAAGATGTTGGCACGCGCCCGAAAGCCATCCGGAAGTTCGAAAGAGCAGTCTATCTGTCCCTTGGCCTTGAAGATCTGCAGACGTTTTTCATCAAGAATCTCGAAAACGAGCTGTTCGATCTCCTTGGGGGAAACGGCGGCAATCTCAAGACGCCTGATCTCATCGGCAGCGCGAACGACCGGAGGAAACCCGGATTTGATATGGACGTCGTGTGCCCCGAGTTCGAGGGCTTTTTTCACGATCTGGTTGAGTATCTCAATCATAGGATGCCCTTACGCTCGAACCGCGCAAGCAGAGCCTCCGGATCGGGGCTATACGGGAATGCCTGGGAAGAATCGATCAAACCCCGAAGAACCAGATCCTCCAGCGCGCCATTCATGGAAATCATCCCTGTGTCGGTGCCGGTTTCGAGAAAAGTGGAAATCTGTTCGTGTTTCTCGTTCCGGATGAGGTTTGAAATGGCCGGGTTGTTGATGAGGATTTCACGGGCTGCCAACCGCTGTTTTGGATCCTTTTTCGACGGAATGAGCGCCTGAGCGACTATCCCGACAAGAACCGCGGCGAGTTGGTCCCTGACGAACTCCCGGGCGTCGGCGGGAAACACGCCAAGGATGCGTGAAACCGCGGAAGAGGTGCTCCTCGCGTGAAGGGTCGAGATGACCAGGTGTCCAGTCTCGGCCGCAGTAAGCGCCAATTCGATCGTATCGACTTCGCGCATCTCGCCGACCATTATTATGTCGGGATCCTGCCGAAGGGTTCCGCGCAAAGCCTCCGGGAAACTCGTGAAGTCGCGCCGCAACTCGCGCTGAAGGAACTCGGCCTTCTCATCCCTAAAGAGAAACTCGATGGGGTCTTCGAGAGTAACGATCCTGACCTGGTAATGGAGGTTGATGAATTGCAGAAGCGCCGCGATGGTCGTGCTTTTTCCCGATCCTGTCGGGCCGCAAAAAAGGAGCAGCCCGGATTGCCGCTGAACGGCATCCACCACGATCTTGGGCACCTTAACGGTCTCGATTGTCGGCAAGGTAAAAGGGATCTGTCGGAACACAAAGGCGAGATTCGCTTTCTGAAGAAAGCAGTTCACCCGAAAGCGGCTGACCCCAGGCAAGGAAACCGAGTAATCAACATCCTTTTGGGATTCGAACAGTTTATGTGTTACAGGCGGGGCGGTTTTCTCGAAGAACTTTTTGAGCATCTCGTTGGTAAGAGGAAGCCCTGAGGTGATGTGGATACGGCCTCCGACACGGAAAGCGGGGGGGAGCCCGACCCGAAGATGCACATCGGAGGCATCCATTTTTTTGCAAAGGGCCAGGATTTCCGCTAACTGTTCATCCATTTTATACCATCGGGCTCATCGACTCGGTCCCCGGATCCAACCGTTCATCCATTTCGTACCATCGGGCTCATCGACTCGGTCCCCGGATGGTTGAGAACCTGGACGATTGAGAAAGCCAGCACCGAGTTCTCGCCTTCGTACATCGGAGAAAGACTTCATTTGGTTTACCACCGATGGGAACTTTTTTTATTTAGCATTTATTGAACCACCATCGAATTGTATGAGATTGTAACCTCGAAATGTTTCACTTATAATGATACCCTGGCCGGACGGTCATGAATTTTTCATACGAGGGAAACCATGTTCGATCCAACTCAGACCATGATTGATGAGTTCATCCGCCGATTGCAGTCAGGGTACCGCCGCACATTCGGGGGAATGGACCCCGATTTTTCAGACATCATCCATTGGGCGGGCAACATGGCGATGGAGAACATCGCCAACAGCGCTGCCCTGTACCACAACGTCGAGCATACCATTCCGATCGCGATGGTCGCCCAGGAAATCTTCCACGGGAAGCAGATTATCGCCAACCTTTATTCGAATGTCTTCGTCGTCGAACACGCTCTGGTCGGTTCATGAACGCAATTAAATCCCTCGCTGGAAAAGACCACCGGAAACGCATGAAAGAGCGGTTCGATCAAGCTGGGCTTGGGGCCTTCTCGGATCACGAAATTCTGGAGTTCCTCCTTTTCTACTCGATCCCCCGGGTCGATACCAAGCCCATGGCAAAAGCCCTTCTGGACGAATTCCGCGACTTGCCTGGGGTTTTTTCCGCCACCCGGGAAGGCCTTCTCTCGATTTCGGGTCTTGGCCCCGAAGCTGCGAGGTTTATTTTCCTTTTTAGGGATTTGTCCGGAAAGATCCTGCAGAAAAAAGCCCTCGGAAGCACGCCTGCAATTTCTACCGCTTCCGATCTGATCGCCTATTTGGGCGCAACGATGTCCAATCTCCCAATCGAACAGTTCCGGGTGGTGTTCGTTAACAATGTGAATCGGATCATCAAAGACGAATCGGTCTCCACCGGAACCGAAGACCAGACCGCTGTCTATCCGAGACAAGTCATGAAGAGGGCGCTGGCCGTACACGCTACCGGAATACTCGTTGCGCACAATCACCCGACCGGCTCGCTGCGGCCTTCCCCGGCAGACCTTGAAATAACACGTGCGCTCGCCGCGGCCGCCGGCGCACTTGAAATTCGTCTTCTCGATCATTTGATCCTTGGGCGCGAGGGGCAAGGATATTTCAGTTTCCGCGAAAATGGCTTGATTTCCTGAAAGGGGCTCGGACAATGGACACGACGGATCCCACGGATATCACGGATACCAAGGATACCAATGATTCCAATGATTCCAAGGATTCCAATGATTCCAATAATGCCAACGAAGTTTCTAGGAAGGTTGGCCTTGGCGATCTTCCTTCGATTCCATGGGCGAAGTCCCTTCTCGGGTCGATTGGCGAGGGAATTGTCGTTGCCGATGAAGCAAACCGGATCCTTTATATGAACCCTCAAGCCGAGAAAGTTCTGGGAGCCGCGCTTGACAAGTTCAAGGGCAAGAATATCCACGGCTGTCATACCTGCCCATGGAAGGTTGAGGAAGTCATCAAGGGCTGCTCCCCGGAGCACCCTTTCCGCGAGGAAATTTCCATGGGCGGCCGCTGGATCTCGGTTACAGCCTCCCCGATTTTCTCGGAAGAACGAAAACCGATCGGGTCGATCATGATCGTTACGGACACGACAGCGAGAAAGCTCCTGGAGGAAACAATACAAAACCAGAACCATGAATTGGTCGCCCGTCAGAGCCGCCTTGACCTTCAGATCGAGATCGCTCGAAGCATCCAGAGAGCCCTGCTTCCGGAAGAGGAGATGCGGTTCAACGGCATCGCGATCCATTTCTGGAACCGGCAAAGTCAGATCATCGGGGGTGATTTTGGAATCGTGTCTCCCGATGCACAGGGCTGCTGGGTTATTCTGGGCGACGTCATGGGCAAGGGCTTGTCGGCATCTCAGTTTGTACCCCTGATGCATGGTTTCATCAAGGACGAAATAAAGGCGACACTTTCGCCGCGAAGTCTGCTTGAAGGCTTGAATTCACGTCTTACCGCGTTCATCCAGGAAAAGTTCACGATGTTCGTCACCGTTTTGGCCGTTCGGATCGACTTGTCAAAGCCATCGAAGCGGGTGATACACGTTTCGACCGCCGGGCATGAGGGATTTTTTCAAATCAGCCAAGGAAACGTAGAGGCTCTCGACCTCGGAGGAACCTTCCCACTCGGTTTACAAGATGCCCCGACCTACCGGCAGTTGGAGTTTGAAATGGCTCCGGACAACTTTTTCTTTATGATGAGCGATGGGATCACCGAAGGCAGGCACAGCGACCCGACTTCCCAAAAGAACGGTTGGTTGTGCAAACTCATGAAAGAAAGAACAAATGATGCGGCTTTAGATTCGCATTCGGTGATCAAAGACTATCTTTTACGTTATCAGCCGCCAGACGATCAAACCCTTATCTCTTTTCATCCAGAATGTTAAAATTTCGTATCATCTCAATAATCCGGGGGAGGCATGAGAGCCCACCGGAGGGCGCAAAGCGCCCGACCGCAGGGGATGAGCCTCGCGAATTTACTTCGCGAGGCCAAGGGAGGCGCGTGCCCCCCTTTATTGAGAAGTTACAAAATTTCGTAAAAAGTTTTGCGCATGAGTTCGATCGAGAAAAGCCCTACCTTGCAGAGGAGTTTTGAATGAAAACGAACAATTTGCTTATCAGCCTGATGATGGCGGCCCTCGTTTTACCCGCATTTGCGGAAGACGATTATTGGTATCCGGTAGCGGGGTCTGCGGCCGACCGAATCCTGGTTCCCGGTCAGCCGCCGTTGACGGTGGGGCAACAAAACGCCTTCCTGAACTGCCTGGAGCTGGGTCTGAGCGTCGCCCTTACCCAGGAAGAACAAGAAGCGGCACGAGCTGCACTAATGGAAGAATATCTCAGCCACAAAATGGAACTTCTCGATAGCCTCAGAGAAACCCGGAAACTTTGGGATGAATCGGGGAATTCAAACCCTGAAAGCCGGGGTAAAATTCGCCGGATCATCCGTGATTCGCTCCTTGAAGAAACGCAGAAATTTCCCGACCTTGGTATGTCGAAGGTTCTTCGTAAAATTCTCAAAGATGCTAACGATGCCGTTGTCCCGGGATCTCCCCGCATCGATCGGCGAGCGTTCTCGGCATTTTTTGAGCTGATTCAAATGTGCCTTCGGCTGCGGGACAAACGCGTCGTAACCTGGGATGAACGCAAACGAATCGGGTTGGAAAGTCAGCTTCTGCAGCGAATTCCAGGTCTGTCTCCCGAAGGAAGGAAATGGCTTGCCAACGCGGATTTTCATCGTTCGATGATTTCACGGAACTGGCGCGAGATTTCCGCCGACGAGAAGGAAACGATCAGAAAATTTCTGATTGAAACCTTCGCTCCTCAGGCAGAAGGCGAAGAATCAGGGGTGAATCTGGATCTGATACCAATTCCCCCGCCTACGATCTTTCAGCTTCCGACCGATCTTCCGTGGGAATTCAGGTAATTATGAGGGACTTGCAAAATCTAACATTGTTAGCGTTTGTACACGAACCGGTACAAACCGGTTGCGACTTGATGAGGGTTTGCGGAGGATCGGTACATGAAATTTTATTCGGTACACGAATTTTGCAAGTACCTCAAGTGAAAAAACGAATCAACGATACAACGTAACTGCTCAACTAAGGGGGGCACGCGCCCCCCTTCGCCTCGCGAAGTAAATTCGCGAGGCT
>MNYA01000214.1:0-4777 GCA_001872985.1 bacterium CG2_30_54_10
AAGCATGAAAGCAGACCGGAGGGCGCAAAGCGCCCGACCGCGGGGGATGAGCCTCGCGAATTTACTTCGCGAGGCGAGGGGGGGCGCGTGCCCCCCTTTATTGAGAAGTTACGTCAAACGTTTATTTTGCGGCCAGTAACCGTGCTATGAACAGCAACCGTCGGGCTAGCGGGGACTCCTCGATCCGAAGAGACTTTTTGAGGACGGCAATAGCTCCCGTCGAATCTCCGCGCAGAATGGAAAGGCGGCCCTGCTCACGCCTGCGCCACGCCGAATGCATGGTTTTAAGCACAGGTAAAAGGTCTGCCCGACACCTTGTACAAGTTGTATCTCCTGCTACCAACGCTCGGCAGACCGGGCATTTTGCTTGAAAAGCAGGTGTCATTGTCGCCCCGTTATTCAAATTTTCAATCAAGAAAGTAAAGAAGGTCGTCCAGCTCCGCCATCGCGGCGGGTAGATCCTTATTGTCTCCGTCCGTAATATCGGCCCTGATCCGCGTGATGAGAGCCAATACGTCGCTTCGGTCTTTCTCCTTCATTCCCTCAAGGCGGGCCTCGGCTTTTTCTAAAAGTGTCCTCGCCGGGTGACGAAGGCCGGCGAGGACGGTGGTTCCTGCGGGACTCACAGCTCCTGCCTCAATTTCCAGGGGTTTGGTGCTTTGAGTGGCAAGTTCGGTCGAGCCGTCGGGGAGATCGTCGGAGAGATTTTCAGGCAGATTTTCGGAGAGTTCAGGGGCGGCGGCGAAAAAGGAATCGAGGTTTTCGCGTGCCTTTTTCATGTCATCCTTTGCCATGGCGCCGAGAGCATTTTCAATCCGCACACGCTTTGACAAGCCTGTCAGTTTCTCGACGACCGTTACGTTGAGGATCCCGTTCAGATCGAGTTCAAACGTGCAAAGAACTTTGTTTCCGGCCGGAACCTTTGAAAACCCGTCGGCGATAAACTGGCCGATCCGGATATTTCGGCTGGCGATTGGATTCTCCCCCTGAAAAACGTTAACCTCCCATTTTTCCTGATTGTTACACAAGGTCGCAAACTCCTCCGTCTCGTTGGCTGGAAGCGGTGTTCCCTTCTTGATAATGGGGGCATAACGGTCCGCGATGGGAATTCCGAAATCTCCCATGGTGGCGGCTTCAGGGCCAAAGGAGTACGGAGTAATATCGACAAGCACCCTGCCGTCGTCATGCCCGCCCAAGCGGGAGGCCAGGATGCCCGCACCCATTGCCACGGCCAGGTCAGGATGGACATCAGTGCGTGGGAGCTTTTCGAGAACTTCGGCGAGACGACGGATGACCAACGGAGTCCGGGTCATACCGCCAACGAGCAACACCGCATCAAGCTCGTCAGCTTTCTTCCCGGAATCATTCAAAGCTTTGTGAACGCTTTCGAAAGACTTTTCAACAAGGGGTTTGATAAGATCTTCATAGCGTTGGCGCGAGATCTCCATGTCCATGTGGAGGGGAACACCATCGCGTTCGAGTAGGTTTTCCTCGCGAATTCGCGTGTAGGGCTTGAAGCTGAGCTCATGTTTAGCCCGGACAATCGCTTGGGTCAATCTTCCCAGAGCCAGGCGGGTGTTTCTGGGGTCGGGATTTCCTTGCCGAATAAACTCCTCGATAACATCGTTCAGCAACAGGCGGTCGAAATCATCACCACCAAGTCGTGTGTCTCCGTGACTGGCGAGAACTTCCGTGGCATCACCGTGAGCCTCTACGATCGAGACGTCGAAGGTTCCACCCCCAAGGTCATACACCAGCACAATCCGGTTCTTTGTTTTATCGGATTCATAGGCCAGGGACGCTGCAGTGGGTTCGTTGAGGATGCGCATGACCTCAAACCCGGCGATGACCCCTGCATCCCGAGTGGCTTGGCGTTGGGCATCGGAAAAAAATGCAGGCACAGTGATGACGGCCTTTTTGACCGGGTAGCCGAGGAACTTTTCCGCACGCACCTTAAGCTCCCGCAGGATCATTGCCGAAATCTCCTGGGGTTTAAAAAACTTGTCTCCCAAGGAAACAGATTCATCGCTTCCCATGCGGCGCTTGATGGAAATTGCGGTTCGTTCAGGATACAGAATAGCCTGATTTTTGGCCGCGGTTCCGACGATCAGGCTGCCGTCGGGGGAAAGGCTCACCACGGAGGGCATTATCTGCTCGCCTTCAAGATCGATAACTTCGATCGCTCCGTTACGGTAAACGGCTACCTCGGAATTGGTTGTCCCAAGATCGATTCCGACGATTGTTTCATCTGCCATGCTGTCTGCCATTTTCTACCGACCTTCTTTCTTTATTTCTTTCTTTCTTTTAACTAATTAAACTATCAACCATTCTTTGGTTCGCTACTTGGAAACCTGGACTTGCGCACTGCGAATGACTTTCCCGAAACGACGGTACCCTGCGACGATGATTCCTGTGATTCGGCCGGGCTGACAACCGGATGCTTTCACCGCGTCAACCGCCTTCATGGTCGCGGGGTCAAACTCCTCTCCGACGGCGCCAAAGCGGGATACTCCCGCCTTGGAGAGAAGTTCGTCGAAACGCGAAAGGACAAGGCCCAAACCCTGAAGGAGCGACTTCTCTGATTTCCCTCTGCCTAACAAGCGTCCTAATAAAGGCTGGGTTCGAAGATGTTTAGCGGCATCTTCATGGAGTCGGCAAAGACGGTCATGGATATCGATTGTTTCGCGGATTACCTCTATCTGCCCTTCTTCACGTCCTTCTTCCCGGCCTTGTTTTCGAGCCTTTTCACGAAGGGTGTCGAGCTCTATTTTGTCGAGTCGGGCGTCATTTTCGGCCACGGGAGAGGCAAAGGGTGGGGAAAAATGCGTGGATGCAGGGATGGTGGGTAGCTCAAAAGATTTCTGATCTTCGCCGGTTTGGAGGAGGCCGTTAAGCTCTTCCTGAAGCTTGCGAAAAATTTTCCCTTGAACCCGCAACTCCTCGGTCATGCCAGTCATAGCGCGGATGACCGTCAAAAGATCGGGCTGACTTGACGCAGCGACCTCACTTTCCGGAAAATCTTCGGGAAGTTCTTCCTGGCGATCCAGCTCGTCGACCCAGGTTTCGAAAGTTGCAAGAAGTTGTTCGCGACGTTCTGAATCCATCATTTTTTTCGTGCCTGGGCGATCATTGTCAGCCAAGGATCGGGCCCGACTGCAACCGGTTCTCCGGCAAAATCATTTTCCATTTGCGCCAGGGTACGGGGGGGAGAATTCCAGAATAGGCGGAAAGCCAATCTTGCTTCTTCATCGCGGATCATTTCGAATGCCTTTCGAATTAACTGAAATTCTTTCGAATTTCGATCGGGGGGATTCAGGCTGATTTTACGGAAATAGGCTTCCCGCACCATCTTGTCGTCGGCTTCAGGGGAGATTTCAAGAATCGCGAATGGATCCATTCCTACCACTCAAACTTTCGTTGATTTTGGTTCAGAGGGGGCTTCTTTTTCGCCATGCGCGTGCGGCGTAAGGGCGTCGGATATTCCCGGTCAGGAACTTTTCGGATGTCGGTTTCCTTTTCACGTTCGACCAACTTCGCGATTCGATCGGGGGTGAGAGGCGCCTCAGGCACATTCGAGCGTCCCAAAATTGACGACAGTTCAAAGGGGAAAAAGGTAGAACCAGCATCGCTGTTCCTGGGCAGCAAATATTGGATTTTGGGCAGAAAATCTTGATCGTTTACTTTTTGTGCGAGGGCTTCCGCTGCTCGGAAGAGCTCTGTCGAGCGGCCATAATCAATCGGCCTCCAGGAACTTCCACGGTAGAATAAATATCGGTGGATTTCCGAACCTTGGCTTTTCAAACCTATACCTGAAAGGTGGAAAAGAAGCGGGAGGTGGCCATCGAGGAATGCAGTTTCGCAAAGATCCGCAAGGTCTTCGGATTCCCAAGCGATGCTGGGAATTACCGGCATGCGCTCCATGAGCGGCATCCCAAAAAGCGTCAGGTGTTTGCCGGCCGCGAGATATCCCCCGGCCACACGGGCGAGGGCTGGAAAAAAAGAAGCGTTAATGTTTTTATAGTCTATCTTTCCGTGGGGAAAACGATTTCTGAAAAAACGGTTTACAATATCATTGAAAACCATGGCTCGAACCGCCTCTGGCAGCCCCGCGCCGAAAACGCCTCTTTGGTCGAGGGGGTTCTGACCTGCTGGGAGAGGTTGGGCAAGGGCGAGATCGAGAGCCCAGGCCAAAACTTCTACAAAACGACGGCGTTTGTCTCCTTCCGGAAGTCGCTTCTGCAACTCCTGAATGGCTTTTTCCGCTCTGGGAAACTTGCGTTTATTGAGACTCTCTTCGATTTCATTCAGCTTAATTTCGATTCGAGCGGATCTTACGAGGGGATGGATAGGATCAATTTTTTCAGCCATGTTGACGTATTTGATAGCCTTCAGGAAAGACTTGCGGCGACGTACGCCACTCAAAAGGATCAACAAGGGCTTGATCTCGTGGGGTTCTTTCATGTGCCAGTTTAAGGCTTCGGTTTCGATTTCTTTGAACGGCATCCCAAGGACAGCCAAGCTTTGCAGCAAGATTTCCTGCGTGAGCGTCGAATAATGAAGCCGCAAGGATTCACGGAGCAATTCGCCAACCGAAAGCAACGATTCGCGTGGCCCAACCGGGCACTCCAGGGATTCACTTCCGCCTTGCAATAGGCAATCGGCTGATGTTCTCAAGAGCCAAGCCTTCTCAGCGGCCGAAAATGGAGGAGTCTTGGGCGAAAAAGCCGCATCGGCGAGGCACTGGCCGGCCTCCGCCGGGAACCTTCTTCTGCTCGCC
>MNYA01000214.1:4832-5965 GCA_001872985.1 bacterium CG2_30_54_10
GGGTGAAATTTACGGGAACGTAGGAAGGACGATTGACGCTCCAGGAAATGATATGCCGGATAAAGTCGGGGAGGGCACCGGGAAAATTCCGACGAAGTTTTTTCGTCAACTCCGCGGCGGTGGAAATAGGGTTGCGGATTCTACCTGCCTCGAGTTCATTGAGAAAGGAAGACAAATCGGCGTAAAGTTCAGCGCCGGATCCTTGGATGTTTCGGGCGAGCAGAAGGGCCGCGGAAGTCTCATCAATTTTGGCCGGCACCACGGAACGCGTCTTGGTTGCTGCTCCGTAGGCTGCTCGGTGTACTGATTGGGGCACTGTCCGGGGTACCGACTTGGACCCCGTCCCGGATGCAACACCGGACGCCACGCCCTCCGCGAGATGGAATAGAAAAAATCGCACGGAACCGACGGGGACGTCGCTGGATAAGCCCTGCACGTGGTGCTCCATTCCGGCGAAGTCTTTGCGGTAAAAGCAGTCGATGGCGGCGATGGCCCGGCGCCAGGGTGCGAAAGGGGAGTTGCGGGAAATGGCACGCAAGCTCCCGTGGAAAGAGACGATCCCATTGCCTTCCGTGACGGACTTAAAGGCATTCCAGATTATATCAGCTTCTTTTTTTAATGGGTGATCGGGCAAAAGAATGCTCGTATCACGCACTTCCCGGGGATCGACGATCCTTTGGGAAAGTTTTACCATGGCAGCTTTTTCAAGTTCGGAACCTGGAGAGGATTCATTGACGCTCCTTAGCGCATCATTCAGAGGGGAAGGCGGCCCTTCGGCTATGCGTTTAACCCGCTCTAAGCACGCACTGCGGGTTTCAGGAAAACGGTTTGAAAGGATATTCAGGGTCATTTTCGCGGCATCTGGTTCTCTACGTCGAATAAGCTGGTCTATGCGTGCGAAATAGGCGAGCACCAAGTCGGCCCTCGCCTGCACCGAAGAGCTTCGTTTGAACTCTACTTTTGCAGTGTCAAGGGCTTCCTTTATTCGGCTTTCCGCTACTAGAATCTGAACTTGGGTTTGTACATGATTTCCCACGGTTGCCGTCCATTTCCAAAATCGATTTGCTTTTCCAGAACGCAACTTATACCATTACCAAACATCATAGTCAACTCCTTATTTGAGAAGTTAATTT
>MNYA01000214.1:5993-7839 GCA_001872985.1 bacterium CG2_30_54_10
TTTTTATGAAAGCTGTAAAATCCGTTGACAGGAACGAAAACGTGTGTTATCATCAAACCTTACCTCACTGCTCGAAGATTGTCTTTGTTTCGCCGACGAGCGGGGAAATTTCGAAGGAAGGTGTTAGAGTGCCGACCATCAATCAGCTTATCAAGAAGGCGCGGGAAGACGTCCGTTACAAGTCTTCCTCCCCCGCGTTAGCCGAATGCCCGCAACGCCGGGGAGTATGTACCGTGGTTAAAACCACGACTCCTAAAAAGCCCAATTCCGCCTTGCGGAAAATTGCCCGTGTTCGGCTGACCAATAAAATTGAGGTCACCGCGTACATACCGGGAGTCGGCCACAACCTGCAAGAGCACTCTGTCGTGCTGATTCGCGGCGGCCGTGTAAAAGATCTACCAGGCGTTCGCTATCACATTATTCGCGGGGCTCTGGATTGCGCGGGCGTCGCCAATAGAAAACAAAGCCGCTCCAAATACGGAGCCAAACGGCCAAAGAAGTAAGGAGAACCTGATCAATGCCACGCCGAGGTCATGTAAGCAAACGGGAGATCACACCCGATTCCGTCTACAGTTCCAAGCTGGTTACCCGATTCATCAACAATCTGATGAACCAAGGCAAGAAGAGCATCGCTACCGGTATCTTCTATAAAGCCCTCGAAAAGGTTGTCAAGATGAACGCCAATGAAAATGCGCTCGACCTTTTCAAAAAATCGATCGACGCGGCTAAGCCAATCGTTGAAGTGCGCAGCAAGCGAATCGGCGGGGCTAACTATCAGGTTCCAATCGAGGTCAAGCCCGATCGTGCGATCGCCCTCGCCTTCCGATGGATTCTCACCTATTCTCGCGCCCGCAAAGAGAAGTCGATGTCCGATCGTCTGGCCGCCGAGATTTCCGATATTTTGAAGAACACCGGCGCCACCATGAAAAAACGCGACGAAGTCCATCGTATGGCTGAAGCCAATAAGGCTTTCGCTCACTATCGGGTCTGATCGAACCGAACCCAGCCAAACCGAAAACCAGAGGTACCAGATGCCCGCCCTTGAAGCCATCAGAAAAATCCGAAATATCGGCATCATTGCCCACATTGATGCCGGCAAGACTACCACGTCTGAACGGATTCTTTATTACACAGGTAAAAACTACAAAATGGGCGAGGTTCATGACGGCACTGCCACCATGGACTGGATGATCCAAGAACAGGAGCGGGGCATCACGATAACCAGTGCCGCTACGAAGTGTCATTGGGCTGGCTGCGATATCAACATCATAGACACGCCCGGCCACGTGGATTTTACAGCCGAAGTCGAGCGCTCCCTTCGGGTTCTCGATAGTGCCGTCGTTGTATTCTGTGGTGTCGCCGGCGTTCAGCCCCAGACTGAAACGGTCTGGCGGCAGGCTGACAAATACGGCGTTCCTCGTTTGGCCTTCATCAATAAAATGGATCGGGTTGGCGCCTCTTATACCCGCACGATTCAGCAGATCAAAGAGCGTCTTCGGTCGCGACCTGTTCCAATCAATATTCCCATCGGCGCCGAGGAGAAATTCATCGGGCATGTTGACCTGATCAACATGAAAGCCAGTGTCTGGTCCGATGAAAAGGGCACCGATCTGGGCACCAGGTTTTTAGAGGTTGAGATTCCTGCCGACCTCAAATCGGAAGCCCAGAAAGCCCGTGATTTCCTTCTCGAAACCCTATCGGCGTACGATGACGAGATCCTGCAGAAATATCTTGATGATCAACCGATCGCTCCAGAGCTGGTTCGCAGCGTGATCCGTGAAGCCACCCTCAAAGGAAAAATGGTTCCGGTCCTTGCTGGGAGCGCCTTCAAGAATAAAGGGGTTCA
>MNYA01000462.1 GCA_001872985.1 bacterium CG2_30_54_10
TTTGGGGCCGAACCGAGAAATTTAGCGGACATTGTTAGTCGCGGCTTATTCTCAACATAAAGCGAGATTCCTCACATTCGTTCGGAATGACAAACGATGCCGTCATTTCGACCGAAGGGAGAAATCTCTTGCGCCAAGAATCATTGAGTTTCCCCGAATTATTGAGTAGATACTGCAACTCGTCAGCAGTCTCAGACGCTCTCTGGGTGGAGTTTACGTGAAAGCAGCGCGCTGGCAAGGTCGGATTTCTGAACCTCGCTCGCGTATTCTTCAAAGAAGTAAAGGCCCTTTCCTTTGAGGTGTTCGGAAACCTCTGCGGTAGCCCTGGTTACAAGGGAATCAGCCAAAACAGTTACTTTGTCGTCGATCATTTCGAAAAATCCACCGGGCACTGCGAACCAATGTTCGAGGTTCTCCTCGTCAAGGATGTGAATCAAGCCGATCTTGAGAGTTGCCACGAGAGGTTGGCGGCCCGGAAGGCAACCGAAATAGCCGGACTCCCCTGGCGCCACGATGCTTTTCGCCTGGAATAAAAGGAGCGGCTGAGAAGGGGCGACGATGGTTACGGCCAAAGACTTCATTCAGCGGTTCCCTGCTTTTTCAGCGCATCGGCTTTGGCCTCGGCCTCATGAATGTCTCCAACCATGTAAAATGCTTGTTCGGGAAATGTGTCGTATTTTCCATCGACGATGGCCTTGAATCCGCGCCAGCTATCTTCGAGCGAAACGTATTTTCCCTTGTAGCCTGTGAACTGCTCGGCGACGGTGAAGGGTTGAGATAAAAACTTCTGGATGCGCCGAGCACGGTTGACCACGAGACGGTCTTCTTCCGAAAGCTCGTCCATGCCGAGAATGGCGATGATTTCGGCCAGATCTTGATACCGTTGCAGGATTTCTTTGACGTTGCGGGCGGTGTTGTAATGTTCGGCTCCGAGAACGTCACCGGCCATCAGCCTTGATGTTGACGTCAGCGGATCGACGGCGGGGTAGATCCCTAGTTCAGCGATCTGCCGTGACAAAACCGTCGTCGCGTCAAGGTGAGAGAATGTGGTTGCCGGAGCAGGATCGGTTATATCATCCGCGGGAACGTAAATGGCCTGCACCGAGGTGATCGAACCCTTGGTGGTGGTGGTGATGCGCTCCTGCAGGGTGCCCATCTCGGAGGCGAGCGTGGGTTGATATCCGACGGCGGAGGGCATTCGGCCAAGCAGAGCCGAGACTTCAGATCCGGCTTGTACAAACCTGAAAATATTGTCAACAAATAAAAGAACATCCTGGCCTTCCCTGTCGCGGAAGTATTCGGCCATGGTGAGGGCCGACAGTGCAACCCGAAGACGCGCGCCAGGCGGCTCATTCATCTGCCCGAATACCAGGCAGGTCTTCTCGAGTACCTCCGATTCCTTCATCTCGAGATAGAGGTCATTACCTTCGCGGGTCCGCTCGCCGACACCCCCGAACACGGAGACACCCCCGTGCTGTTTAGCGATGTTATTGATGAGCTCCATGATGAGAACTGTCTTGCCAACGCCCGCGCCGCCGAACAACCCGATCTTTCCACCACGAAGGTATGGAACCAAAAGGTCGATGACCTTGAGACCGGTCTCGAAAACCTCGGTGGTCTTTCCCTGCTGGCTAAGGGTGGGGTTGGGCCGATGGATTGGCCACCGCTCAGTGTTGGTCAACTGGGCGCCGCCGTCAAGGGTTTCCCCAAGGAGGTTAAAAAGGCGGCCGAGCGTTTGGGGGCCGACCGGAACGGTGATCGGCTTTCCAGTGTCGGTTACGGTCAACCCGCGCTGGAGTCCTTCGGTTGCGCCCATGGCGATGGTTCTGACAGTGTCGTTGCCGAGGTGAACGGCTACTTCCAGGACAAGGCGAGTCTTGGTAAAAGGGTTTTCCAGCTCGAGGGCATCACGGATGCTGGGAAGGTGGCCCGTGGGGAACTTGACGTCGACGGCTGGGCCCACGACTTGCAAAACGGTTCCGGTGTTCATTGGTTAGTTACTCCTGGTGACCATGCGCGGGGATATCATTCGGAAAGAGCATCGGCGCCCGCGATCACCTCGGAGAGTTCTTTGGTGATGACCGCCTGGCGGGTGCGGTTGTATTTTAACGTGAGGTCGTCAATGATCTCGTCGGCCCGGTCGGTAGCGGCATCCATGGCGACCATGCGCGCGGCCTGTTCGGCGGTGGACGATTCCAGGACGGCTTTCATGAACAACCCTTCAACGTAGCGCGGGATGAGGGCGTTGAGAATGATATCGGGTGATGGGTCGAACTGGATCGTCTGGCCACCCGACTGGCGGGATTCCTTTCCTGCGCCGATTTCGGAGAGTGGAAGAAGGGTTCTCATAACGATGCGGCGGTCGAGGGTGGAGATGAAATGAGTGTAAACGATAACCAGCTCATCAATGATCTGGTTATTGTAAAGGGAGACTGCATTTTTCGCCGCCAGCGCGAGTGCTTTCTGGGAAAACTTTCCGACCATGTCTGGATGGCTTCCGATGATGGTGTAGGTCTGCCTGCGGTAGTAATCGATGCCCTTCTTGCCGATGAGAATGAGCTTTTTTTCGCGATCCGGGTGCTGTTTGAGGAGGTTATTGGAAAATTTTACCAAGTCATGGTTGAATGCTCCGCAGAGCCCGCGCTCGCCGGTGACCAGGATGACCCCGGTGGCCTTGACCTTGCGGTTGCCGAACAATGGATGCGAAACCGTCGACGGAAGCACAGCCCGGAGATCTACCACCATCTGTTCGAGTTTCTCGAGGTAGAGTTTCGTCGCCGAGAGGGCTTCGAGTGCCCGGCGAAGTTTCACCGTGGCCATCATCTTCATTGCACGCGTGATCTGCTGGGTGCTTTTCACCCCGCGCATCTTGCGCTTGATATCCTTTAGTGTGGCCATCAGGCACTCTTGGCTGCCGCCGGCGTTGCTGAACCTGCAGCGGAACCGGCGTTGGAACCGGCTTTTGGAGCGGCTTGGGAACCTGCGTCCGATCCTGGTTTGGAGCCTGCTTTGGAATCGGCGTTGGAACCTGTTTTGGGCCCCGCCTCGGAACCTGCTTTGGGGGCGGCCTCGGTTTTGGTTCCAGGTTTGAAAACTGTGTCGAGGAATTCGCGAATAGCCTTTGAGAGGGTGGCCTCCAGGGCATTGTCAATCACTTTTTCCTGGCGGATCTTGAAGGCGATCTCGGGGTGTTTCTCATTGATGAAATTGCAAAGCCCCTTCTTGAACGGCTGTATCTCTTTTACGGTAAGGGCATCAAGGAAGCCTTTTGTAGCCGAGAAGATGGTGATTACCTGGTCGGTGATATCCATGGGGGAGAAGTTTTGCTGCTTTAAGAGCTCGACCAGGCGCTCACCACGGGCAAGCTGTGCCTGTGTGGCTTTGTCGAGATCTTTGGAAAACTGCGCGAACGCGGCGAGCTCGCGATATTGCGCGAGTTCGAGGCGAAGCGGACCGGCAACCTTCTTCATCGCCTTGATCTGTGCGTTTCCTCCGACGCGGGAAACGGAAAGGCCGGCATTGATGGCAGGTCTGACACCGCTGTTGAAAAGGCCGGCTTCAAGAATGATCTGGCCATCGGTGATCGAGATGACGTTGGTCGGAATGTATGCGGAAAAATCTCCGGCCTGGGTCTCGATGATCGGCAGGGCGGTCAGCGACCCGCCGCCCAGTTTGTCGTTGAGTTTGGAGGCTCGCTCGAGAAGGCGGGCATGAAGGTAGAAAATGTCAGACGGATAAGCTTCGCGGCCGGGCGGTCTGCGTAAAAGCAGGGAAACCTGGCGATAGGCCGCCGCATGTTTAGAAAGGTCGTCGTAGATACAGAGGACGTGTTTCCCCTGATCTCGGAAATACTCACCGATGGAGCACCCTGCATAGGGGGCAAGAAACTGTAGCGGAGCGGGATCCGCGGCATTCGCGGCAACTATGATCGTGTATTTGATCGCACCATGTTTGGTCAGGGAGTCGACGATCTGTGCGACCGTTGAGGTCTTCTGACCGATTGCCACGTAGACGCAGATGACCTCAGAATCTTTCTGGTTGATGATCGTGTCGATCGCGATGCTGGTTTTTCCGGTTTGGCGGTCTCCGATGATGAGCTCGCGCTGACCGCGGCCGATGGGAATCAGGGCATCGACAGCCTGGATACCGGTCTGAAGCGGCTCCTTGACCGGCTGACGTTGGACGACGTTAGGCGCGGGGCGCTCGAGAGGAAAATAATCCTTCGCGACGATCGGGCCTTGTCCGTCAAGCGGTTCTCCGATGGCGTTGACAACGCGCCCGAGGAGGGCCTCTCCGACCGGGGTCGAAATTATTTTCTTGGTGTCTTTGACAAGGTCCCCCTCGTGGATTCCTTGGTCGGGCCCGAGAATAATGCAGCCGACGTTGTCCTCTTCGAGGTTCAGCACGAACCCTTTTACCCCGTTGGGGAATTCAAGTAGGTCGCCGACCATGGCGTTGGGGAGACCGTGGATACGGGCAATGCCGTCACCAGCTTGAAGAACCTGACCGGCTTCCACGGTTTCGCTTTCCGTGGAGAACGCTTCAATCTCTCTTTTAAGAACTGATACGATTTCTTCTGGTTTGATCGGCATGTCTGTTCCTTTCAGGACGCCTCTCCGGTGGTCCGCATGTCTTCAAGCCATTCTTGGTCGAGTCGCGAGAGCGCTTCCAGGAGCTGGTTGAGACGGCGACGCACGGAAGAGTCCAGGACGCGGTCTTCCATGAATACAATCAGGCCGCCCTTGATGGACGGGTCGATCTGCAGTTGCAGGGAAATTCCACCGGGATACTGCTTAGTCAGGCGCGAACGGATTTGCTCCTCCTCGGCAGGAAGCAGCGGGACTGCAGATTTTACCAACACCCCCAGGATGTTCATCTTTTTGCGATACAACCTCTCGACCTCTTCACCGATCTCGGTGAGATGGTCGAAACGGTGCCGGCGAAGAAGGACGCTCATGAACTCGCCAGTAATAGAGTTTTTGCGATCGGAAAAGCAGGTTTTGGCGACAAGAATCTTACGGTCGATGTCGGCCGTCGGACTTCCAAGGAAGAACTTGAGATTGGCGATTTCCTTCAGCAGACCGAAAAATGCGCGGAAGTCCCGCAACTCCGTCTCGAGATCCGTGAGCTCAATAGCACGGAAAAAGGCGGTCGCGTAGCGGCGGGCAATGACGCGGGACTTCAATGCGAGGTTTCTCCAGTGCTCTGTTCGTCGAGGCGGTCGATGGTACTTTTGATCAGATCACGATGCACCTGGTCGTTGAGCGACGCATCAATAACCTTTTCCGCTGCAATCATCGTGAGCTGAACCATTTTTCCCTTTAATTGCACCCAGGCCTTGTCGCGTTCAATGCCGATTTCCTGCTGAGCCTTGGCAAGAATCGAATCAGCTTTGGCCTTGGCCTCAGCCAGAATGGCCGCTTTGTCCTTCTGACCCTCGACGATCGCCTGTTGCCGAATCTTGTCACGCTCTCCCTCGATGTGGGCGAGACGCTTTTGGTAGTCTTGCTTAACCGAGTCGGCCTGCGCCTTGCGTTCTTCGATATCCTTCATGTCGGCGGCGATCTTCGCGGCCCGCTCGGCAAGAATGCCGCAGATGGGCTTAAAAAGGAACGTCTTCAAAACCATCAACAATACGAAGAAGTTGATGGTCTGGGAAATAAGGATCGTCCAGTCGATGGTGAACAGGCCATCTTCAGCGTGTTCCGCGTGCGCGGTGGAATGAGGCGCCGCTTCCGCCGCGTTTTGTCCGGCTGCCGGAGCTACCGAAGGGGCAGTCCCGGAAAGAGCACTCGCGGGAACATGGCCTTCTTGCGCGGACAGCGATCCCCCGAGGATCAGGCAAGTAAGGACGGCGAAAATGACGTATCGCATGAAAAAACTTGTACGGGTCGCCTTGCGGCTACCACTTCAAGAGTAGGAGAATCAGCGAAACAAGCAGACAATAGATGGCCAACGATTCGATCATGGCAAGACCGATGATCATCGTGAATCGCAGCTCACCGAGGATCTCCGGCTGGCGGGCCATGGATTCCATGGTGCTGGAGATGACTCTTGCTTGGCCGATGGCGCAAAAAGCGGACCCGACGAGAATGGCCAGGACGGCACTAAAAGCTTCTACAGAGTGGACGAGAGTTGTGGGATCCATTCAGGGTTCCTCCGTATGGGGTGGGATTGGGATTGGGTTTTCATGATCGTGCCCTTCCGCAGGCAAAGCCCCGGAAAGGTAAACGCCGGAAAGGATGGTAAATACCATGGCCTGCAGGAAGCTGGTGAACAAGGCCATGAACATCATCGGAAGAGGGATAAGAAACGGGAAGAGCGCGACGGTCAAAACAAGTATTACCACGTCTTCCCCCATGATGTTTCCGAATAATCGGAACGTGAGACTGAGGGGCCGGGAAAGCTCACCTATGATGTGGAGCGGAAACATGAGGGGCCCAAGCCACCACGGCTCGCCCCAAAAATGAGCGACATAGTGGAATCCGCCTTCCCAGAGGCCGAACAAGTGGGTGAGGAAGAAAGTGATCATGGCCATTCCGAGGCAGTTGGAAAACACGCTCGTGGGCGACTTGAAGCCCGGTATCAGGCCCATCATATTTGACAGCAGAACGTACAGGAACATCGTTCCGAGGTAGGGCATCAGCCGTTTGGAATGTTTTGGCCCCGCGATCATGATGATGAACTTCTCGAGTTCGAGGTAAATTAACTCGGCGACGTTCTGAAGGGGAGTGGGCTGGAGCAAAATTTGCCTGGTGGCCAAGTAGCAAAAGATGAAGACCCCGAGGGTAATCAGCCAGGGGAGGAAAGCTCCGGGGGGAATCGGGATGAACGGAAAAAAGTAGAAGATTTTTGATTCAAGCGCGTGCATGTTCGGGTATCTTTACATGAGTTGATGACAGCCCTCGGGAAACCCAAAAGGAGGCCCCGCTGATGGCGAACTGGCTGGCCAGGATCCCGCCAAGCACTTCGAGAAGGTCGACTGCCTTTGTATACCAGATCGCGGCCACGAGACAGAAAAGGAGGGCGAACTTGAAGGTCGTGAGAGCAAGGGAGATGCCCAGGATGCGCGAATTAGAGCCCTTCATGTGCTGAACCGAATAGACGAGGACGAAAAAGCTTGACACGCCCAGGGCAAACCCCACCGGAATGCCCCAACAGACCCGATGCAGAGCGACGCCGCTGATTATAAGTATCAAAGGAACGAGGACGAGGTGCCAGCCGATGACCGCGCGTGCAAATCCCGCGATCTTGCCGTCAACTGCGCTTTGGTCTTGTTCCACGCTCTTGCAGGCTCCTTCTGATGGTTCTCCAGGACTGAACGATCCCGGCGGCAAGCCCCCAGAATATACCTAGCGCTGCGCCCCACGGGTGGATACCAAAATACCGATCCAACCAGAGCCCTGCACCGATCCCGAGAGCGATACAGACTCCCATGGCGATACCGAGGGAGAGAAGGTCACCGACAGATCGCCACCTATCAGGGGGCCCGCCAGAAGCCGGTTCCGAAGGCCGGGCATTTTTATAACACACCACTTGCCTCAAGTCAAGATTTTTTTTGCCGCGGATGAACGCAGATGAACGCAGATTGGAACGAATGAAAAAAAAGATAAACAAAAACTCCCGCCAGTTTACAGTAGCAGATGGAAACAAATAAAAACAGAAGATTTTTTTGCCGCAGATGGACGCAGATGGACGCAGATTGGAACGAATGAAAAAAAAGATAAACAAAAACTCCCACCAGTTTACAGTCGCAGATCGAAACGAACAAAAACAGAAGATTTTTGGTATCAGCTCAATAAGCCGGGGGAAGAGTGAAGGCAGACCGGAGGGCG
>MNYA01000229.1 GCA_001872985.1 bacterium CG2_30_54_10
TCGCTTGGAGTTAAAAACGGAACCATCCAGGGCTACGTGTTCGAATATCTGACGAACAAGCCTATCCCGGATGTAATGATCACGGCCAAGCATGTTGCCGGGGTCGGAGGGGCGGCGGCTCAGAACTTGTCCCAGAATGTGACCACCGGCGCTGATGGTCTCTACACCCTTATCGACCTGGAGCCAGGAACCTGGGACATGCGTCCTACGAAACCCGGGTACGTGTATGTGGTGTCTTCGACCACCGTGGATCCGAATGAGGCGAAAGTCAGCGCTTCGATCCAAAATGGTGAAACGAGCCCGGCTCCTATTATTCAGATGTCAAAAAATATCATTTACATGAAGGGCATCCTCAAGGGATACCCTATTGACGCGGTGACCGGTTCTCCTTTGATGAACTTCACCGTCAAGCAGACAAGCCCCGATTATCTTACCAAGTCCAAGATGTTCGACAATGCGACCGAGTTCAAGGAAAACGGATGGACCGGGGTCGATGGCGGGCGCCATGATTATTCGATCATCTGCGAAAACTATCTGCCGTTTTTCACCGCAACCGGAGCGACGATCATCACCAACGGGGTGACCGATCTCGGACTGATCAAGATGCAGCCGGAGACCGTCGCGATTACCGGAATCCTCCGAAACATGCCCGGTTTCATCATTGGCCCCCAAGCGGCAGTCCCCGCGGTCGACTTTGCGAACTGGGTGTTCTGGGCTGATGCTGCCGGGAAGCAGGTATCCAGCCAATCTACAGCCGTTGCAGACTCGTTCAAGGGAACGGTCCAGTACATACTGAAGAACGTTCCGGTCACAGTCGGCCAGGTTTCAATCAAATGCAAAATACGCGGATACGACGTCGTTACGATCAATCCCGCGGTGAACATCCCCGCTCAGAGGCCCAGTGGAACCATCTCCGGGATCGATCTTGACTTCGCGAATATCGACCCCCTTCGCAGGGATCTGCGTGTAGTCATACAGGGTGAAAGCCAAAAATCAGACACGCCTGCGACAATCATTGACGGTGAAATTCTGCGCGTTTACATCAAGCAGGGCGGCAAGGAAGTCGTTCCATACGTCGATGTGGTGGGGCACAATGTCATGGCTGAAGCCTTCTTCTCGGGCGTGATGGCCGGGTATCCGCTGGAGGTATTGGTGGTGAACCTGACACGTGGCTACATCTCGGGCGGTAAGACGAACGTGTTACTCCAGGAGAACGGCGAGTCGGTCTTCACCATTCAAGTGTTTGTGTCTGAGGGCGGAACTCCAAATTAAACCCGACCCACAAGAATGCCCGCGAAGTCCGAATTCGCGGGCATTGTTTTTTTAGGGTTTCTCCGGCTCATCGACCAGATATCGGGCCATTATCGCGGAATCACTCGCGGGGAAATCTCGCATCAGGATGTCGATATGCTTTTGAGCTTCCTGCTTTCTGCCGAGCTTCCTGTAAATAACGGCGAGGTTGTAATGGGCGTTGTCCGCCAGATTGCTGTTCCAATGGGTTCGTAGAAAGTCGATGAACAGCTTCTCGGCCTCGGCAAGATTCCCCTGTGAAAAGGCTAGTTTTCCACGGGCAATCGCCTCCTCAGGAGTACCCGGAACCACCGCTTTCATATCGCGTTGCAACTCCTCACGCTCGTCTTTGGCGAAGTAAGCAGCATCGCTTTCAGGGTAATTTTTCAGAATGTAATCCAGCCAGGACAGCGCTTTTTCTTTGTTCCCGTTCTTTTTCTGAATCTGTGCGACCTGATAACAGGCATTGTCAGCCAAGTCACTGGCAGGATGCTCCCGAAGAAAATCCTTGAAAATTTCCTCGGCCCTCTCAAGATCGCCTTCCTTCAGGCAGTTCATGCCCTCCTGGATGAATTCTTTCTCAGAGTCTGTCATTTTTTCTCCTTCTGGTTGAGGTAGCCCCCCAAAAATTCCAATTTCAGAGCCAGGAACCTATCCTGGAAAATCGCTTCTCGGATCTCACTCATCATATTGACAAGAAAAGTCAGATTGTGCAAGCTCGCCATTCGAAGCGCGAGAATTTCCTTGGCCTTGAACAGGTGCCGTAGATAACCTCTCGAAAATGTTCGGCAAGCGTAACAGGAACATGACCGATCGATCGGATCCTCAGACAAACGCCACGGTAACGCCGTCAAGTCAACCCGACCCCCGCGTGTGAAAACCGAGCCATGCCGCGCGATACGCGTGGCCAGAACACAGTCAAACATATCGATGCCTCGCTCGACCCCCCGGAAAAGATCTTCGGGACTTCCGACGCCCATCAGATAGCGGGGAACATCCTTCGGCATTTCCGGCATCAGTCGATCGAGAATTCCGATCATCTCTTCCTTCGATTCCCCCACGGACAGCCCGCCGATGGCAAGTCCCTCGAAGCCGATCTCCGCCGTCCGTCGAAGGGATTCCAGTCGAAGGTCGGGAAATGTCGAGCCTTGAACGATTCCGAATAAGGCTTGACCGGCTCGCATGGGTGGGTGGTCATCACGGCACCTCCCGGCCCAGCGCACCGATCGCTCAACAGCGGATCCCGCGGTGGCCGCATCCGCGGGAAACGGGCAACACTCATCAAATACCATCATGATCTCGGCGCCGATGGAACGCTGGATCCGCATGGACTCTTCCGGGGTCAGCCAATGTTTGGACCCATCAAGATGTGAGGAAAACATCACTCCTTCATCGCTGATGCGATTGAGCTTCTTCATGGAAAACACCTGAAACCCTCCGGAATCACTCAGCATCGGCCTATCCCAGGCCATGAATCGATGCAGACCTCCGAATTTGTCGAGGACCTCAGTCCCGGGGCGAAGATATAGGTGATAAGTGTTACCGAGGATAATCGACCCGCCCAGCTCTTTTACCTCGGCTGGGGAAAGAGTTTTAACAGTCCCACAGGTGCCAACGGGCATGTAGACCGGGGTTGGAACATCTCCGGCCCTGGTATGGATAATCCCGGCTCGGGCAAGACATTCCCTCGAACTTTTTTCAATTGAAAATCGAAAAACAGGTTCAGTCATAGATTATAAAATCAACATCGCATCTCCGAAACTAAAAAAACGGTAGCGGCGTGCGACCGCTTCGCGATAGGCGGCAAGAACCCTCGAAAGGCCGGCGAATGCCGCCACCAAAACCAGAAGCGTGGAACGAGGAAGATGAAAATTCGTAACGAGCCGGTCGACGGCGCGAAAAACATGACCGGGCTTGAGGAAACATCGGGTCTCACGCCATCCGGTAATGAGGTTACCGTCTCCGTCAATCCCGGATTCCAGGGATCTGACTGCGGTGGTTCCGCAAGCCCAGATTTTCCCTCCGTGCGTGCGTACCTTTGCAAAACTCTCGGCCAGGTTTTTTTCAATAGTGAACCGCTCGGCATGCATTTTATGGTCTTCGATTTCATCGGTTTCGATCGGTTTGAAAGTCCCTAAGCCGACGTGGAGAACGACCTCCCTGACGATGACCCCTTTTTCCTTCAGTTGGTTCAAGAGCGCCTCGTCGAAATGCAACCCGGCGGTTGGGGCGGCCACCGAGCCTTCCTCCCTGGCAAAAACGGTCTGGTAACGTTCAGGCGGGCTTTCCCTGGATGTGATGTACGGAGGCAACGGCATCTCACCGAACTTTCTGAAAATGGAAAGTATGTCGTTGCAGCCATCGATTTGCATCACCCGCAGGCCATCTTCGCAGGTCTCTATAACTTTGGCGATAATGCCGCCGGGAAGATTTCTTACATCGCCGGGGCGGAACTTTTTCCCGGGCCGTACCATTGCTTTGAACCGCCCCATTCCGAGGTCTTCGATGAAAAAGATTTCGAAGGCGCTGCGACCCTTCTCCGGAATTGTAAATAATCTTGCCGGTACAACCTTGGATCTGTTCACGACCAACAGATCTCCCGCGGGAATCAGATCCGTGAGGTCGCTGAAGCCGCGGTGAGAAACCGATCCATTGGAACGGTCGAGCACCAGCAAGCGAGACTCGGATCTTGTAGGCGAGGGAACCTGCGCGATCAGCTCTTCAGGAAGATCGTAGTCGAAAACGGAGGTTTTCATTTATCACCTTAATAACTCGCGGAAACTTCGAAAACACCGGAATGACGGAATACTTTCCCTTTTTAATAAGAAGATGCGTTTTCATGGGTTGGCGGCGCCAGGCGATGACTTGGAAACTGTGGGCGAAGCCATGATCTCGAGCGGGGTTACGGTGGCCGGCGTTGAAATGGACGGGCTGCTGAGGGAAGCTGCGCCTGAGCTCACGACAGGTGTGAAATTCGCGTCGAATTCGAGAATCACCAGATTGGAAAAGTGTTTTGCCCCAAGAGCGATCGCCTGATCTTTGAGTGGCATGAAAAAGCTGATCTTGTCGATGTAGCGAGCGTCTCCCGGCAAGGACATCGTCTGGATATTAACCGATCTGCCGGAATGCCCCATCAAAGGGGGCGACGAACTGATTCCCCCCTCGCGGAGGTTGGAGTCGCCACTTTGCATGCCGGTGACCGTTTCAAGCGCTTCCGCGAGCGAGACGTCGGTTTCGACAAATCGAAGACCCTCGGCGACGATCATCGGCAGCCGCACCATTATTGCCGGAGTTTGAAGCTTGGTTAGAACCGAAGAAAGAAACTTCTGCTGCCGTTTGATCCTTCCAAGGTCTGCATTTGCATCGGCCCTGAAACGAACGAACTCAAGAGATTTTCGGCCGTCCAGGTGGGCGAGTCCTTTGTCGAAATGGATATGGACGTTCCCCCAGTTGTCGTCGTAGTTCATCGGATGCTCGATCTCAAGATCGACCCCACCCATTATATCGATGATATTCACGAACCCCTGGAAATCGACTTTGACCGTCCTGTTGATGCGAATCTCCATGAGGTTCTCGATCATCGATCGGAGGACATACTCCCCGTATCGCGGCAAAACCTCGTTGATCTTTCTTCCATTGCCTCCGATCACTACACGGGTATCCCGGGGAATCGACAGGACGCTCACTTTCCGCTCCTGGGGGGAAATTCCGAGAAGAAAAATGGTATCCGTGCGGTGTGTGCCTTCAACCGAGTCTATTCCCAAAAAGAGAATGTTCAGCCTTCCACCGCGTGTATGGCCTGTTTTATCCCCATCAACATCTGAAAGAAGGCCATTCTGCGGAATTTTCGTCAAAACCCATTTTTTCGCGATACCGAGAAAGAAGAGCAGTGTTATCGAAAGAAAAATCATCTCAAGGATCGTCCCGACAACCGCGCCATGCCTGATGTAACGCTCGCTGGAAAAAAGGGCTCGGCTTTCTTCAATCATGGGAGCAATTTCTTAGCGGTAAATTCTGCTTGGCCAAGGCACGCTTCCGCTTTCGGATCACGACCTGCAGATATTTTTCATCGAGGGAAACCCCGGAGTTTCTAAGGGCGTCAAGCTCGGGCTTTCCGCGACCAGGATCGAGAGCGTCGCCCATGATAAGCGCCCTGGTCAGTGCCGCCAGACCAATCCGGGGAAATGTGTGGGATCGAACGGCGGCAACGATGGCATCGGGAACCTTGGGCCGCAGCGATCGCAGAAAGCCGGCGGCGGCAAGACCATGAGCGAGCATGTGTTCCTGCTTTTCATGGAGATTCAATTCCCGTCCGCCTTGCGAAGCCCATCTTTCCACCTCGGATTTTCCCGACAATCGGAAAATATCGTGGGAAATCCCGGCAAGATACCCGCGCCTCGGGTCTTCGCTGAGAGCAGCCGCGAACTCAGCCGTCAGAAGAGCCACCCCGGCCAGATGGGCCTGCATTCCTTTTGGAAGATTCGCCTCTCGGGCAGTGACTTCTTTGAGCCACAGCCGAAAGTCGTGGCCCAGACAGTCGTAGAGATCGCCTGCGACAATTCTTGCCATCGCCGCGGCCGGCACTGGAAGCCCCTTGAAACGCCCACTCCGCAATGCCGACCTGATGGATGAGGACGAAGCCGGATTCGCGGCCATCGCCACCCACCGACTTTCGGCGTTCGGCAGTTTTCCTGCGTTTTCGACACCGGGGCGCCCGACGACGATGAAAGGAATTTCTTTCGCAAGTTCTCCAGCATCCTTCCAGGTCGGAAGGTCGCGGAGGGAATCGCTTCCCAGGATCAGAAAAAATTCGTGCGAAGGGAACTCACGCTTGACATGTCTGACCATCCGGATAGTGTAGGATGGCCCGTCCAACCGCTTCTCGATATCCGAACAGAAAAGCCCTTCACGCCCGGCGACAGCCGCTTCCACCAGTTCAAAGCGTCGTTTGAAAGGTAACAGATCCGAGCCTTGCTTGTGGACAGCCTTGAAAACGGGGACGATCCAGACCTCGTCAAGAGAAGCCTTGGCTCGAACCGCCTCCGCAATGTTCAAATGCTGAAGATGAACGGGGTTGAAACTCCCTCCGAAAAGGCCGACCCTCAAAGATCGAACTCCCCCACCTCGAATTCCATCTCGCCGATAGAGACGAGGTCTTCTTTTCCGGCCTCAGCGCGGCTCAACTCCTCAATGAACCCAAACTTTTGGATTTTCTTCTTGAAGAGCTGGATGGATTCATCGTTGCCGAAATCGGTCATTGCAACAAGGCGCTCGATTTCACGGCCGGAAACCTGCCACTTTCCTGGGCCCAGATACTTGAGTCCGAAGGAGGGAAGGAACTCGAACAACTTCTCTTGCGTTGAACCGCGAACCTCAACGGGTTTCATCCCGGAAAGAGTTTCGGTGACCTTCGCGAGAAGCTTCGGAAGCCCGTCATGCGATGCCGCGGAGATCGCAACCGCCGTGTATCCCTTTCGCTTAATCCAGGTGCGGAATGCAGGCCAGTTTTCACGAGCCGAAGGGAGATCCATTTTGGTGGCAACGACAATCATCGGCTTGTCGAGCATGGCTGGATCGTATTCTCTCATCTCTTGGAGAATCACGGTGAAAGCTTTTCTGGCTTCGGAGAGCTCGACGGTCCCGAGGTCGACAAGGTGAAGGAGGAGCCGGGTTCGCTCGATATGCTTCAGAAAGTGGGTACCCAGGCCGGTTCCTGCGTGGGCGCCTTCGATGATCCCGGGAAGATCGGCCATGCAGAAAGCAGGAAAGTCTTCTCGTTTAACGATACCCAGCGAAGGGGCCAGCGTCGTGAACGGATAATCGGCGATTTTCGGCCGCGCATTGCTTACGCTCGCCAGCAAGGTCGACTTTCCGGCATTCGGTTGGCCGACGAGACCAACATCGGCCAGAAGTTTCAATTCAAGCCGCAATCGGAGGCGTTCTCCGGGCTCCCCTTTTTCGGCAATCCGGGGCGCCCTGCGAACGGAGTTTGCGAAACGGGCATTCCCTCTTCCGCCACGTCCCCCGCGGGCTACGATGAACCGAGCATCGTCCTGGGCGAGGTCGCAAAGGAGTTCCGCGGTTTCCTGGTTGAAAACAAGCGTCCCGACTGGAACCTTGAGAATGTAGTCTTTCCCCGAGGCGCCGATCATGTCTTTGGCCATGCCCTTCTCGCCATCTTCACCCTTGTACAGCCGTCGGAAACCCAATTCGAACAAGGTGTTGAAATCACGCGAAGCTTGAAGGACGACATCCCCGCCCTTCCCGCCATCACCGCCGGAAGGGCCCCCGAAGGGAACATACTTCTCGCGGCGGAAGGAAACCATTCCACCGCCGCCTTTTCCGGATTCTACGTCCAGTACCAGTTCATCAACGAATTTCACCCACCGAGTGTAGCATGTTTCTTGATTTTCTTCCACCCATGATTTCCAACGCTGAGCGTCCGAAGGAGGAACTGACGTAACTTCTCAAAGAAGGGGGGCACGCGCCCCCCTTCGCCTCGCGAAGTGAATTCGCGAGGCTCATCCCCCGCGGT
>MNYA01000178.1 GCA_001872985.1 bacterium CG2_30_54_10
TACGTGCGTGAAGGGGATACCCATTCGAGAGAGAATGGAAACACGTTGAAATGAAGAATAACATTATTGAAAATCAGGAATCGACCGGGTCGAAGACAAGAAGAAACCCTATGCGCAATCATTTCCTCAGAATCCATCTGGTTCTTTTTTTTCTGTTGCTCGCACAGAGCATTTTTTCGTCGCCTCCTCCTCCGGGGTGGGTTCCTGAATTCAAATGCGAGGGAGCCCCATTGAAAATCAACTGGGAAGCCGGAATGAAGCCGATATTCATTTCCTGGTTTCAACCGCCCGCTATTATCGAACCAGCAACGATCGCCCCCGATTCCGCGGAACTGATTTATCCCAGGAAGGGGGTGAAAGAGCTTCCCGACCAGATCATCATCGTCCCGGAAGATCCCAGGCTTGCCCCGGAGCTGATCCCCATTGCCACGGAGGCGGTTTCCCTTCATTTTATTACCGCCGAAATTCCCCCGGACGAGGTCTGGTTCTGGGGAGTCACCCCGAATGATCCCTATTACCCACCGCCCGACTGCCTTCCCAGATGCCATGATGTTCAGATCAGGCAACTCAACGACATTTCCCACAACGCCCAACTCAGAGGTTCCTTCCTTTGGCGGATGAAAGCCCCTTCCGGCCCTGAAAAGCGAATTCCCTTCTATTTTTCCGATGGTCCGAACGTCGTCGAGGCGGTACAAAGCGAGGGTTTCCAAGAGGCCAGAATGCCGGTTCAGGCCATGGCGGATGCACATGTTGGAGGAAAATGCCGGTTTGTTTTCGAAACCGTCGAGGATGGTCTTGGAAAATCCTATCAAATCCGGTTCACTTTGAAGAAGGGCATTGACCCCGCCGCCGGTCCGCTTTATTGATTGCACCTATCTGCTCAAAAAGAAGGGGCATCAGCCGATTCTCAACACATAGCGAGATTCCTTGCATTCGTTCGGAATGACAAACGATGCTGTTGTTTCGACCGAAGGGAGAAATCTCTTGCGCCAGGAATCATTGAGTTTCCCCGAATTATCGAGTAGATACCTGAATTCGTATCATTCTCAATGATTCGGTGTAATGCAATGCAATACGAACCATCGTAAAAATGTCATCTCGAACGAATGTGAGAGATCTTCCCTTCTACGGGAACCAGATATCTCCTTCGGTCGGAATGACAATTCCCCCCAGAATTTTGAGAAGGTACATATTTTTTTCTGAGTTATCTTTGCTCTCCTTGAACTGTTGCTCCTTGGGTTTCTTGGCGGTTATTCATGCTCTCTTCGCAGCCCCGGCTTGCCCATCGGATTTGAACGAGGTTCGATTGGTGCAAATCTGATTAAAATAGCCTATAATGCTTCACGTCAAGAGAACTTTTCGAAATCGTCCCTCACGGCATTGGAGGTTTTAATGTCCTCAGTATTACCAAGCGAAACAAGTGAACCCGGTAAAAAAGCGGTCGTAACAGCACAGCCCTCCCTGCCCCAGCCGGTGGAACAGGAAAATCCGGCCGCCGGGAAGCCTGCGGGGAAGAATTCCTACCCTGAATTCACCTTCGACAGCCTTCCGGATCAACTGAAAAAAGCGGTGGCGGAATGCGGTTGGACTGCCCCGATGCCTGTTCAGGCACGCGTCATCCCCTGGCTTTTGGACGGCCGCGACATCATCGTTCAATCCCAGACTGGAAGCGGGAAAACAGGGGCCTTCCTTCTTCCGCTACTGCAAAAGATCGACCCGTCAAAGCCCGTAATACAAGCATTAATTCTTGTACCAACGCGCGAACTCTGTCATCAAGTCAAAATGGATTGCGATCGGTTGACCACCCACCACCCCGTCCGGTCAGTCGACGTCTATGGAGGCGTCGGTTACGGTCCGCAGTTGCAGGCTTTCCGGGATGGCGTCCAGATCGTCGTGGGGACACCCGGCCGGCTCCTTGACCACCTTGGCCGCAGGAACATTTCATTGCAAAAGCTCCGCTACCTGATAGTCGATGAAGCCGACGAACTTCTTTCGATGGGTTTCTGGCCCGACATTCGCCGTGTGAGATCGTATCTTCCGCACCAAAGGGTGTCGGCGATGTTTTCGGCGACATTCCCGGGCAGCGTCCGAGCGATGGCAGACGAGCTCCTCCAAAAGCCTGAATTCATCGGCTTGTCGGAGGACACCATCCACGTCAGCGAGATGGATCATGTATACTACGTCGTCGATCCGATGCAGAAAGACCGTGTTCTCATGCGGATCCTCGAGGTTGAAAACCCATCCAGCGCGATCATTTTCTGTAATACCAAAAGCGAGGTCGAATATCTTTCAGCGTTTTTGCGCCGCTTCGGCTACGATGCTGAACAGATGAGCGGAGACATAAGCCAAAAGGAACGGGAAGCGGTGATGACGCGGCTGAAAAAGCACGATCTGCGCCTGATGGTCGCGACCGATGTCGCCGCCCGCGGAATCGACATCAGCCACCTCGAATACGTTTTTGTTTACGATTTTCCGCCCGATTTCGAGCAGTATATCCATCGGGCCGGCCGGACCGGCCGGGCCGGAAACCGCGGAGTCGCGGTCAGTCTCGTGTCGATGGTTCAGGAAATGGATCTCAAACGTGCGGGGAAGCGCCATGGGGTTCCGTTCATCATGAAATGCACCCCGTCTGAAGAAGAGGTTCAGACCCGCCTCGCCGAGCGGCTTCTGGCCCGTCTTGAAGCCAGGCATCGCGATCTGGACTCGGCGACCCGCGAGCGGATGCGGAGTTTCACGATGCTTTTAGAGGATCTTCGGGGCCATGACCATGGCGACGATCTGCTTCTTATGCTTCTCGACGAAGCCGCAACGCGCATCCGCCTGGAGGGTCGCCCCGCTCAAGAGGTACCGCACGAACCTCCCGTACCACGGGATGAACCCGCCTTCGTGGACCGGGGGCGGAGTGGAAGCAGTCGCCGAGGCCGTGAACCCCGCTATCGGCGATAAAATCATGACAAAATATTTCGTCGCCGGGGGGGCGGGCTTCATTGGAAGCCACCTTTCGACCAATTTGCTTGCTGACACGACTTCCACGGTTGTCATCTTCGACAATTTTTCATCGGGCCGGGAATGGCATATTGCCGCCATTCGTAATGATCCGCGACTTACGGTGGTCAGAGGGGAGATCAGCGATGGCGAGCTTCTTTCCCGCTCGATGACAGGCTGCGACACGGTCTTTCACTTCGCCTCCAATCCGGACATCGCGAAGGCGGTCACTCAACCAGACGTTGATTTCTGGGAAGGCACGTATTTAACCCAGCAGATCGTCGAGGCGATGAGAAAAACCACGCCTCGCACCCTTATTTACGCGTCTGGAAGCGGCATTTACGGTGATGTTGGGCGCCTCGAAGTGAAGGAAAACCACGCTCCGCTCGTTCCGATATCGACTTATGGCGCATCCAAGCTTGCGGGCGAGGCGTTGATCGCCTCCTATTGCCACATGTTCGATTTCAAGGCGGCTGTTTTCAGGTTCGCGAATGTCATCGGCCCGCATCAGACACATGGTGTAGTATATGATTTCGTTCGGAGACTTCGCAAAGACCCTTCACGGCTGGCCATTCTCGGAGACGGAACTCAAAGCAAATCCTACATCCACGTAAGTGACGTAGTTTCGGCGATGCGGCTCATCGAAATGAAACACATATCCCGATTTGATGCGTTCAATGTCGCAACGCTCGACTACCTCATGGTCAAGGATATTGTCGATATGACACTGAAAGCCATGTGCCTTGAGAAGACCGAGCGCTGCTTCGGAACCCAATCCCGCGGCTGGAAAGGCGACATCCCGATAGTTCGCTTCGACACGGCCAAAATACGGGCGCTCGGCTGGAAAAATGTCTATACTTGCCGCGAGGCCATGGCGAAGACAATCGACGACATCATTGCCGATGAGGACGCCGGCCGGTTCGATATCCGCTGACCGGGATAGGGCTGGGCCAGGCGCGGCAGGAAAGGAAAGGGAAATCGACATGCTGCTTTCCAGATCGCCGGTTCGCATCTCGCTTGGCGGGGGTGGTACCGATCTCAAATCTTATTACTCCCAATTCGGCGGTTTTCTGATCGCGGGCGCCATCAACAAGTATGTATTCATCGTTGCGAACCCGCATTTTTCAGACTCGATCAGATTGAGTTATTCTCAAACGGAGATCGTTGATTCGGTCGCAAAAATCAAGCATCCTATTTTTCGCGAAGCTCTTCAGATGTTGAAAATCGAAAAGGCCATCGAGCTGGTTTCGGTTGCGGATGTTCCATCCAACAGCGGCCTTGGGAGTTCAAGCGCCTTTACAGTCGCCCTCCTCAACTCCCTTCACCATTTTCATCGTGATTACATCACCCTCAAGGATCTCGCCGAGGAAGCCTGCCGACTCGAAATCGACCGGATGGGAAAACCCATCGGAAAGCAGGATCAGTATGCTTCGGCATTCGGCGGAATCAATGCATACTGGTTTGAAAAAGATGGAAGCGTCCGGGTCGAACCGGTCCGGCTGCCCCGGGAGCAGGTGAACGATCTCGAGCGCAATATCCTTCTTTTCTACATCGGAAAGAGCCGAAGCGCCGATGACATTCTTGCGGTTCAGGACAAGGCAACCAGCTTGGGAGATCGGCAGATGGTCGAAAAGCTTCACCACATCAAGGAGATCGGCCTTCGAACCAAGGCTGCCTTTGAAAAGGGAGACATAGACGCATTCGGGGAACTTCTTCACGAGCACTGGATGACCAAAAAGCGATTGTCCAAGGGGGTTTCCGATCCTGCGATAGATGAGCTCTATGAGATCGGCAAAGCCAACGGGGCGTTGGGCGGAAAGATCATCGGCGCCGGTGGCGGCGGCTTCCTCATGCTTTATTGCCCTGGTGAAAAGGCCAAACTGATAGAAGCGATGGCGAAAAACAACGTCCATCCCCTATGGTTCCGGTTCGAGTTCGAGGGCGCCAGGGTCATATTCGCGGGGTGATTGCAGGATCATGCTTCATTTCGGACAATCCACCCATCCGTATCTTGAGGAGATAAACCCCGGCATCATTCCCCTAATCGGAACCGGAGAACGTGTTCTCGATGTCGGCTGCGGGCGAGGAGCGCTTGGCGAAGCCGTTCGCAAGCTTGGCAACAACGTCACCGGCATCGAGCGGCATCCCGATGCGGTCGCTGGAGCGAGATCCCGCCTCGATCGGGTAATCGAGGCCGATGTGACGGACTTTCAGACGATTTCTGAAAAGCTCGAAGGGGAGATCTTTGACGCCATCATTTTTTCGGATGTTCTCGAACATTTATACGACCCGGTGGAGATTCTCAGATCGTATTCCGGCCTTTTTCTTAAGCCCGGGGGGCGTGTGTTGATCTCGGTTCCGAACATCGCTGCATGGACGCAGCGCTTGGCGCTTTTTTTCGGGTATTTTGAATACGCCGACACCGGAATCATGGATAGAACCCACATCCGGTTCTTTACCCGTCGGACAGCGAAGTCTCTGCTGAGAGCATGTGGAATCGAGCAGAAACGGATCGGCGGAACCCCTCACCTTATCCGGGCTTTCCTTCCCCTCATCAGGGCTTTGCTTGCAAGATCGGCATCACCTGACGCCGCGCCTGACCCCCGAGCGCTGATAGATTCCCCTGCCTTTCGGTTGTACGAAAAATGGGTCTATCCGATCGAACATGCGGTCATGCGCATCTGGCCATCAGGCCTGGCTTTCAGGATCATCGTGGAAGGTGTGAAGTCCGACGAAAAGATCGAGAGTCAAAAATTCGAGAGTCGAAAAATCGAGAGTCGAAAGATCGAGAGTGAGATGAGATGATTACCGTTGCGACGATCACCATGAACGAGGAAAATGCCGTCGGGAAGGTCATTGCCGACATCAGGGCCGTTGTTCCTGACGCGGAAATCCTGATCGTCGATTCCAGCAAAGACCGGACTCCAGAGATTGCGTCAGCCCTCGGCGCAACCGTCGTAAGACAGTTTCCGCCGCGGGGTTACGGTCTTGCCATGGAAACAGCCCTTCGTTCCGGTCGAGGTTCGGTCGTGGTGACCCTGGATTGCGATGACACCTATCCGGCCGAGGCCATTCCCGTCCTGGCCGGAATGGTTGAGGACGGCGGTTTTGACCTGGTGGACGGTTCACGCCTTAAATCAAAGCCTCAAGCCATGCCCTGGCTTAATTACTGGGCCAACAAAGGCTTTGCCATAATTGCCTCGGTCTGCTTTGGACGGCGTTTGACCGACCTGCACAGCGGAATGCGGGCGTATCGGAAATCGATGATCGACCGGCTCGAGTTTGACGCGAGCGGGCCCGCCCTTCCGGTAGAGCTGCTTTTGAAGCCGATCGAGCTGGGGTTCAGAGTCGGCGCGATTTTCATTTCATATCGCGAACGGGTTGGAACAAGCACGATGCAGCCCCTTGCAAGCGCTTGGTGGACTGCAAGACGCATTTTTTCATGCCTGTTTCCCAGGTGAAATGAGAATGAGAAGCGAGGAAAGAGTCTTGAGAAGAGCCCTATGAGATTGGGCTCGAACCGGTCCCTTTTGTTTGTGGCGATCGGGTTCGCGGCGAGCGGGATTTTAGTATACAGCCTGGCGAGGCGATTCGATTGGTCATCCTTCAAATCGGCAGTTGCGGGCATTTCCCTGGCCTATGCTTTTTCGGCGGTTGGGATCTACCTCTCCGCCTTTCTATTTCGGGCAAGAAGGTGTCAACTCATTCTGGGAAGCTCTCATGCGGTGAGCATTGGAAGCTTTCTCAAGGCCCTTTTCGTGGGATGTGCGTTGAATGGGCTGCTCCCTTTCAGATTGGGAGAGCTGGGACGGGCTTTTTATCTGCAGGCGAAAGCCGGTCTTTCCCCCTCTCTTGCGATTGGGAACATCGTGACCGAGCGGGTTTTCGACGTCATGATGCTTGCAATCGGGGCATTGCTCCTTAGCACCGCCATGTCTGTTCCGGATTGGCTTCTGGCGCGTCGTCCTGTGCTTGGTGCCGCGCTTTTGGGGTTCCTGGTCATCGCCTTTCTGGTGGAACGGTTGGTGAAAATTTCGGTCTCGTGTCGGAACTGTGGAGTGGAAGGAACCTCAGCGGTCTGGACGGGCTTGAGCGAAGCGTATCATCGATTTATTGCAGGTCTGAACGTAGTTTCCAGGCCCGGTGATCTGGTGGCCGCGCTGGGTTGGTCGGCATGTTCGATACTTCTGGAAAGCCTTTCCTATCTTATCCTGCTTCGGGCATTGGGTATCCATGCTCCGTTCGGTCTGGCTTTTTTTTGCTTCATTTCGATCATGTTTTCCGGGTTGCTCCCGGCCGCCCCCGGGAATCTCGGAATTCTCCAGTATATCGCCATCATGGTTCTTGCAGTCGGCGGAATAAACGAACAGTCGGCTCTGAACTTCTCCCTGATCCTAACCGGGCTTCTCTATCTTCCTGCGGCGCTCGGGTTGTTTGTTCTTGCTTCGGAAGGGTTTGGTCCGCTCTTTCAGGCGTGGTCAGGAGTTCCCGCGGTCGAGAAGCTTTAGGCGAAGCTTTGTTCCATTTTTTGCCGGCGCCATTTTTTGCGATCGGATATAAACAAAACCGATTAAACCCGAGAATTTAACTTAACCGATGAATTATAACCACAAAGATCACAAAGCACGCAAAGACCTTTGTATAATGGGTTACAAAGCTTTTCTCCGTTTTTTCGTATCTGCGCAAAAAGAAGAGCCATTAGCTGATTCTCAACATAAAGCGAGATTCCTCACATTCGTTCGGAATGACAAACGATGCTTTCATTTCGACCGAAGGGAGAAATCTCTTGCGCCGGGAATCATTGAGTTTCCCCGAATTATTGAGTGGATACTTCATGTTCATGTTGATGTTCATGTTGGTGTTGAAGTTGATGTTGATGTTGATGTTGATGTTGGTGTTGGTGTTGTCTG
>MNYA01000138.1 GCA_001872985.1 bacterium CG2_30_54_10
CCAATCTCGAAGAGTAAAGACGATTTTTTTGTAGAGACGCGTTTTACCGTGTCTCAAGAACGGAAGCGAATGCGCCTGAACTTTCTAAAGCCGTTATTGTGGCCCTCCATGAGACATATTTCAACCCAACATTTAAAAAGGGTAAAACGATGAAAATTGGGGTAATCGGAACAGGGTACGTCGGGCTTGTCACGGGGACTTGTTTCGCCGAGTCGGGAAACGATGTGATCTGCGTTGATACTGATGAGGGCAAGATCGATCGGATCAAGCGCGGCGAGATTCCTATTTTCGAACCCGGCTTGGAAGAGCTTGTAAAACGGAATTTCGCCGAAGAGAGGCTTTCCTTCACCACCCGGATCCAGGATGCGGTCAAGCGTGCTTTGATTCTTATCATTTGCGTGGGGACTCCGCCCGCGAAGGATGGTTCCGCCGATCTGAAATATGTGTTGAAGGTTGCCCACGACATCGGGACCTATATGACAAGTTTCAAAATCGTCGTGAACAAGTCCACGGTCCCAGTCGGAACGGGAGATCTGGTCCGACAGGCGATCGAGGAAGAGCAGAAGCGCCGCGGTGAGGATGTTCCCTTCGATGTCGTCAGCAATCCGGAGTTCCTCAAGGAGGGAAACGCGATCGACGATTTCATGAAACCCGATCGCGTGGTGGTGGGATGTGATGATCCCCGCACGGCCGAGATAATGAAGGAGCTGTATGCCCCCTTCGTCCGAACCGAAAAGCCCATCCTGATCATGGGGGTCAGATCGGCGGAAATGACCAAATACGCGGCGAATGCAATGCTGGCGACCAAAATTTCCTTCATCAACGACATCGCCAATCTCTGCGAGCTGGTCGGCGCGAATGTCGACAACGTTCGGAAGGGCATCGGGTCCGATGCACGCATCGGATACCAGTTTATTTTTCCCGGCGCAGGTTACGGTGGAAGCTGTTTCCCGAAGGATGTTCAGGCATTGATCCGCACGGCGGGGGAGCATAAATATCCGCTGGCAATCCTTCAGGCGGTTGAAGAGGTGAATTCCCGCCAGAAGTGCGTTCTTTTCAACAAGGTTTTCAAAGCGTTTTCGGGAAATCTGAAGGGCCGGACGATCGCGGTCTGGGGTTTGGCATTCAAGCCGAACACCGACGACATGCGTGATGCCCCGGCGGTTGTCGTGATCGGGAAACTCCTTGAAGCGGGAGCGAAGGTCAAAGCCTACGATCCTGAGGCAACGAACGAGGGGCGCAAGATTTTCGGAGACAGGATTTCCTACGCCAAAAAAAGTTATGAAGCAGTCGAGGGCGCCGACGCTCTCATCGTCATAACCGAGTGGAACGAGTTTCGCCGGCCTGATTTCGATCGCATCAAAGCCCTTCTCGCACGTCCGCTTATTATCGACGGACGAAATCTTTTCGATCCTGAGAGGATGAAACAACTCGGGTTCGAATACCACTCGATCGGGAGAAACCAATGAAAGTAATCCTTCCAACCGCGGGCAAAGGAACACGGCTTCGGCCGCACACTCATACCAAACCGAAGGCGCTTGTACGAGTTGCTGGAAAAACCATCCTCGAACACGTCATCGCGAGCTTCAGCAAGACGACGGTCGATGAATTCATCATCATCACTGATGAAAATGGCGTAATGATCGAGGATTTCTTCAGGCGGAAGTTTCCCGATAAACCGGTATCCTTCGTTCAGCAGCATGAACTCCTCGGGCCTGCTCACGCGGTCTGGCTTGCGGCGCCAAGAATCCAGAAGGGCGATGATGTCCTGGTCGTTTTCAACGACACTCTTTTCGTCACCGATCTGGCCCGAATCCCGAGGCTGAGCGAGGGCCTGGATGGCCTGATCTTTTCGAAGGAAGTTGAAGATTACAAGCGTTTCGGGGTCAATGTCATGAAGGGCGACATCATCGTCGACATGGTCGAGAAGCCGGACAAGCCCATCAGCAAGCTCGCCCAGGTCGGTTTGTACTACCTCCGGGACGGCCTCGGATTCATGGGTTACCTGGCCAAGGCCGTCGAGCGGAAGCTGACGGTCAAGGGTGAATACTACCTTCCCGATGTTTTCAAGCTGATGATCGACGATGGGCTGAAACTAGGCGCTCCGGAGATCGACGAGTGGCTCGATTGCGGGAAACCCGAAACCCTGCTGGCCAGCAATCGTTATCTGCTCGAACATAACCAGGCGAGTCATTTTTGCGTCGAAGGGTGCGTGATCATTCCACCGGTTGCAATTGATCCAACCGCAAAGGTGCATCATTCGGTCATTGGTCCGCACGTTTCGGTTGCCGAAGGGTGCGTGATTGAAGAATCGATCATCCGCGACAGCGTTATCAACGCTAATTCCATGCTGAGAAGCGTCATGCTTGAGAGTTCCTTGATCGGAGATTCGGTGACCATGACCGGACTTCAGCAACGGATGAACATCGGCGACAACAGCGTCATCGATTTGGGCGGCAGCGAGTCTGCCCGCTAAGTACCACATCCAATGAATTTCGACAAAAGAGTTTTGGTTACCGGCGGGGCGGGCTATATTGGTTCCCATGCCTGCAAAGCTTTGAAGAAAGCGGGTCTGTTCCCCGTCACATTCGACAACCTTGTCTACGGCCATCGGGATGCGGTCAAGTGGGGGCCGTTAATTGAGGGCGACCTGACCGATTTGGAGGAGATCAGCGCCGCTGTCCGTGAGGTCAAGCCGGTTGCCGTGATGCATTTCGCCGCTTACGCATACGTCGGCGAGTCGGTTAAAAACCCTGGAAAGTATTACCGCAATAACGTTCTGGGAAGCCTGAACCTTCTTGAAGCGATGCGGGATTCCGGGGTCGATAAACTGGTCTTCAGCTCGAGCTGTTCAACTTACGGGGTTCCCGAGCGGGTTCCAATTTCCGAAGGCCACACGCAAAACCCGGTAAATCCTTATGGCGCGACCAAGTTGATGATGGAACGGATGATGGCCGATTTTTCGAATGCGCACGGGTTGAAATTCGTTGCATTGCGTTATTTCAACGCTGCCGGATCCGATCCGGAGTGCGAGATCGGGGAACGGCACGACCCTGAAACCCATCTCATCCCGTTGGTTCTCGACGCCGCCTTGGGACGCCGCCCGTTCGTAACCGTGTTTGGAGAAGATTATCCAACTCCGGACGGAACATGCATTCGTGATTACATACACGTTTCAGACTTGGCCGAGGCGCATCTTCTGGCCTTGGGTTACCTTGACCGGGCCGGAGAACGCCGGGCTTTCAATCTCGGCAATGGAACGGGTTACTCGGTGAAAGAGGTGATCCGGGTTGCCGAGCAGGTGAGCGGTCGTCAGGTGCCGGTTCGTGTTGGAGCGCGTCGGGAAGGGGATCCGCCACAGCTTGTTGGAGATGCAAGCCTCGCACGAAAAGAGCTGGGTTGGAACCCTCGTTACGGTGATCTGAAGATGATTCTTTCTCACGCCTGGGAGCACCGGCGCAAAATTGCCGGAATTAGGAATTAGCTGATTTGCTGATTAGCTGAAATTTATCAATTGAAGGGCGCCGCACATGTTCAAAAACAAGATCGTTCTGATTACCGGTGGGACAGGCTCATTCGGACAGGCTTTTACCAGGTATGCCCTCGATCACCTGAATGCAAAAAAAATTATCATCTACTCACGTGATGAGTTCAAGCAGTACCAGATGGCTCAAAAATTCTCATCTGGAAAGCTTCGTTTTTTCATCGGGGACGTCCGCGATTCCGAACGACTCCGCCGCGCTTTTCCGACGGTGGATTTCGTCGTTCATGCCGCCGCTATCAAGCAGGTTCCGGCTGCTGAATACAATCCTTTTGAAGCAGTTCAAACCAACATCCTCGGCGCGCAGAATGTCATCACCGCGGCTCTCGACTCCGGAATCAAAAAGGTGATTGCCCTCAGCACGGACAAAGCCTGCAACCCGGTGAACCTCTACGGTGCGACCAAGCTCTGTTCCGACAAGCTGTTCGTTGCCGCCAATGCCTACGCCGGTGCGAAGGAGACCCGCTTCTCGGTCGTCCGCTACGGAAACGTCATCGGAAGCCGCGGGAGCGTGGTCCCGCTTTTCAGGGAATGCGCGGCCAAAGGTTCGATTCCCATCACCGACGAGAGAATGACGCGCTTCTGGATCACCCTTTCCCAAGCGGTTTCTTTCGTGGTGAGTTCCTTCGAAAGAATGCATGGCGGCGAGTTGTTCATTCCAAAGATTCCAAGCACAAAGGTGATCGACCTGGCAAAAGCGGTTGCTCCGAAAGCGAAAATTAAGATCGTCGGAATCAGGCCGGGCGAAAAACTTCATGAATTGATGATCTCTCACGATGATTCCCGCAACCTCTACGAAGCGAAAGATCGCTATATCAAGATGCCTGACTTCGAATTTTGGCCCATCCAAAAACCCGAGGAAGCGAAGCTCGTCGAAGATGGCTTTGAATACTGCAGCGAGACGAACAAGCAATGGTTGAGCGTTCCGCAGATGCGTGCCTTGCTGACTCGGGAAGGACTTCTATGAAGGTTATTCCATACGGCCACCAATCGATTTCCCAGGCGGACATCGATTCAGTCGTAGCGGTCCTTCGTTCGGACTTCCTGACCCAGGGCCGGGAGGTCGAGCGATTCGAGAAGGCATTCGGCGAAGTTGTCGGCGCTCCTCATGCGGTAGCGTGTGCTAACGGTACGGCGGCGTTGCACCTGGCGGCGCTTGCCGCCGGGCTTGGTCCCGGGGACAGGGTTCTCGTCACGCCGATCACCTTTGTTGCGAGTGCCAACTGCGCCCGGTTCGTCGGCGCCGAGGTGGTTTTTTCGGATATCGATCCGAACGATCTGACCCTTTCCGTTTCCGGCGCCGGGGAAGCCCTCGCCCGTGGAAAAAATGAAGGCCGGCCGTTTCGCGCGATCGTGACGGTCGATCTGGCCGGGCATCCGTGTGCCATGCAGGAATTCAGCCGCCTGAAGGCAGAGTACAACCTGATCTGGATCGAAGATGCATGCCATTCCCTTGGCGCGACCTGGACCGATGATGCCGGGCGTTCCTGGAAGGTGGGCGAGTCATCCGCTCCGGATTTTACGACCTATAGTTTTCACCCCGTGAAGCACATCACCACCGGCGAAGGCGGGATGATCACTACACACCAACCCAGGCTTGCGGAGCGTATGAGACGTCTTCGAACGCACGGAATTGTACGAGAGCCTTCGTCGTTCGTATTCCATGATGAAGCCTTCGATCGTGACGGGGAAGCAAACCCATGGTACTACGAGGCGCAGAGCCTTGGATTCAATTTCAGGCTTACCGATTTCCAATGCGCTCTTGGGTCCGAGCAACTGAAGCGCCTTCCCGCTTTTCTGGAACGTCGTCGCCGAATCATCGACATCTACAGAAATGAGCTTTCGACGATTCGCGGTTTGCGGTTCCCTGGCGTTAGAGCCGGCATCGGCCATTCGTGGCATCTTGCGGTAGTCCGGGTCGATTTCACCAGCCTTCAGAAAACCCGCGGACGTGTGATGCGTGCTTTGCGGGAGAAGGGCGTCGGATCGCAGGTACATTATGTTCCAATACCGATGATGCCGTTTTATGCCGGCTCGGAGTCAATGTCCCGTCTTCCGCATGCGATGGCATATTACCGTGAAGCGCTTTCTCTCCCAGTGTTTCCTGAGATGAGCGATGACGACGTTTCTCAAGTCGTTGGTGCGGTAAAGACGGTTTTGGTGTGAGGAGCTTTTGGCCAGGGAGGTTGTCGTGTTGAACCCCGAAGTTGCGACCCAGGTTGTCATTCAAGCCCGGATGGGTTCTACGAGGCTTCCCGGCAAGGTTCTCCTTCCGCTGAATGGAATTTCAGTCCTCGGGCACGTGGTAAGGCGTGCTGCCGCCGCGGCCCGCGTCGATCGCGTGGTGGTAGCTACCAGCGAACTTTGCGAAGACGATCGGATCGTCGAATGGTGCCGCGACAATGCTGTCAACTGCTCGCGCGGGTCGGCCACCGATGTGCTTGCACGGTTTGTCACCACGGTTGGCGAATGGCCCTGCAAGACGGTCGTCCGTATTACCGGCGATTGTCCGGCGGTAGACCCGGGGACGGTGGATGCGGTGGTCTGTCATTTGCTCGATGGGGATTTCGAATACGTTTCCAATTTACATCCGCCGAGTCTTCCCATAGGATTCGACGTTGAGGCGCTTCCAGCGCAGGTGTTAAGAAAGGTTGCAGGTATTGCAACGCTTCCGTCGCACAGGGAGCATGTAACATTGTACATTCGAGAGAAATGTGATACTTTTCGTTTTGGAAACGTTTCTTTTGGACGTGTTCTGACCGAAGGTCGGTTCGTCATTGACCACCCCCAGGATTACGATTTTTTTCAGCGTCTCTATGCGCTGATTCCGGATTCAATCCAGCTGACCTCGGTCTATGAATTGTTGAATCTGGCTGCTCTTCACCCTGAGATTTCGGCTTTGAACTCATCCATCGATCGGTATGAAGGCGTCAGGAAATCAGTCGGGAAAGAAGGACGGAAGCTCAACCTGTGAGAGAGCTGCGAGAGAAATGCGAGGGAGCTGTGAGAGAATGAGCGCGTGACGATGAACGCGAAGCGGGTTCTGTTCAGAGCTGACGGAGGCGCAGCTCTGGGTTTGGGGCATCTGATGCGATGCAGGACTCTCGCCCTGGAATTGAGGCGGCAGGGTTGGGACCCGGTCTTCTATTCGGCGGTGGAACCGTTCCCCGGCCCGCTGGTTGACGAAACCGGGCATCCGCTAACGATTGTCAAGGTCGATCCGGCCATGAGCGAGGATCCCGGCCAGGGAGCGGACACCGTAAAGGTTGCGCGAGAGATGCAGGTTGAAGTGATTATCGTAGACCACTATGGTTTCCGGACCGAAGATTTTCAGAAAATCATGGATGCCGGTCTACCGGCTGTTTGCATTGATGATCTTGGCAACCGCGATCTTCCGATTGACATGGTGATTAATCCAAACCCGCTGGTGACTCCGGCATTGTACAAATGGCAGGCTATTCCGGTTTCACTTACCGGGGAAATGTACACAATGATCCGACCGGAGATACTTGATGTTCAGCGAAGGGCCGGTTTTCATGAAGAGGGTTCCCTGTTCATTTCGCTTGGCGGGGGGGATGTTGCCGGGCTTTCCCTCGAAGTCCTTCATTCGATTCCCTACGATATCGACCGACCGATTGTCGTTTCGATTTCCGAAGCATGTCCTCGGCTGCTTTTGGAAATCTGGGTGGCCACCGACCCGAGCCGGCGTGGTCTCAACGTCGACCACCGAAATTTTCCCGATTTGCTTTCGCAGGCCGGCCTTGCGATCACCGGCGGGGGAACGACCCTCTGGGAACTTTACTACATCGGCATTCCGGGAGTCGCGGTTGTCTGGGTCGGAAATCAGAAGCATACCACTTCGGTAATTCGCCGTAAGCAAACCAGCCTTCTGGTTGATTTTCAAGCGGGGTTCGATGCTGAGGCTTTTCGCGGGGCGATGATGAAGCTTCTGACCGACCCGGATTTGCGTGATAGCATGGTTCGTAATCAGCAGGCGCTGATAGATGGTCAGGGCGCTCGCCGGGTGTCGGAAGCCATCGTCAAGCGTTACGATCGCTGAGGGATTTGCTTTTATCGAGGAGACACCAGCGCCACGGATGCGGAATGTGGCCGCCGCGCCACGATGGCGCAGTCCTGGCGGACACCACGGCTCGACCATCCTGGCCGATGTTCTTTTTCCGGTGGTTTCCTGGTATCATCTCAATAAGTCGGGGGAAGAGTGAAGGCAGACCGGAGGGCGCAAAGCGCCCGACC
>MNYA01000110.1:0-4900 GCA_001872985.1 bacterium CG2_30_54_10
GAGTTTCTTGAACCCCCAGCCGATGGTTTCGGCGCGAAATGACTCGAGAACCTTGCGGGCCATGGCAAGCTTGGTGGAGTCAATCTCTTTCACCGCCCCCTGGCTCAAGGTGTAGTAAATCGGAATCGCAGCAAGCATGAAAATTATGGTAGCAGCGAGCACTTCCACCAGTGAAAAGCCCGAAAAAGCCCGTGGCGAGGGGAAGAAAAATCTCAAGGGACTACCGTTTTTCATATTCGAACCGGATCCAGTGTTTTCCCACGGAAACAAAATACCGCTTGGGTTCGAATTTGCCAACATCTCTCATGACCGAAAGGGGAGTAACCCGGCAGGCGGCCGAATTATAGAACACCTCGATGCTGTTCAACATATCGCGATTACAGCCGTTCATAACAAGGTTTCCATCAATTTTGAGGGCGTTTCCTGCCGCGTTCTGTATACATCCACTGGTGAAAACGGCTGCCTCAATCTTGTTGCATCCGGAATTGATGAGAAGGGTTCCACGGCGGGCAATGAGCGAGAAAACGGTATCGGTATCGGCACGGGTGATATTCCCGGAAAGGGTGATGTTTCCGCTGCAGACCAGAATCCCTTTTCCCTTAACGGATAACGATCCCAACGAGAGGTCGCCGGCGACATAGGTGACCCCGGTGCAATCATAGGCTCCACCATCATTTCGGCCGCCATCCGCCACTGGCTTTCCGCAATCGGTATCGAACTCGCTCTGATCGGTATAAAAATGAGAGGCTTTTTTCGCGTATTGAAGGGTGCTGTACAAGTTCGGAGGCATATTCCTGGGATCAGTGGATTTCCAGTCACCGGAGGATAAATACGCGGGTTGCCCCGGCAACCCGTAGGGAGAAGGGAGGTTTTTGTATTTTACCCAAACTTCGGTCCGATCTTTGGGGTCATCTGCGTTTCCCTTGGGGTTTACGGTTGCAAAGACGTTGCCATATTTCATGTCCAATGGGGCTTCAGCCCGCAATCCAAGCGGGTATTCAAAATGGCCTTTCCCAAAGAAGAGACAGGGAGCGCATATTGCGTCAACCAGGCTGATCAAGGTTTTCAACCCCTTGACTCCGGGGGGGCGATCCGTAGGGTCACTGACATTGTCGCTTTGGCAAAGAACGGGGAAGTCAATCTCATGACCCCGAGGGTCATCGGCCATCTTGTCCCGCCACTGGAAAACGGGAAGCAAATTGAACGGCTTCAGGCCCGGGCGTTCGGCCATGGCATTGTATTCAGTAATTTCCGGTTCATCAAAGGTTCCGAGGAAGGTATTCACAAACATCTTGCTGTTGGCATTGATGCGAACCATTCCGGGAACCTGGCATTTCGAATCGGGCCCGGAATCCCCACCGGAACCCATGCCGTCACAATTTTTGTATTCTCCCCCCGGCACGTTGTGAAGGGTCATGGTGGCAGTTCCGCCCTCAAGAATCCAGTCAATCGGAGCACCGGGAGTTCCGCCCAGGGGAATGCTCTCTCCCGGTTCCAGGATTTTGTCGGAATTTGCGACAAAGAAGGAGTATTCGGGGGCAACAGGCTGAACATCTGACACTTTGAATTCGCGGTCCGCCAACAGGGTTCGGAAAAGTTTGGGCCCGCCCGGGCCGTTGGGAAGGAACTCGACCTCTGCTCTGATACGAAGAATCCCGCCTTTTTCGATGACAGGCGGGTTCGCTCCGAAGGGTGCGCTTTTAAAACTGTCCAGTTGAAGAAGACCTTTGAAGCGGTCGTAGCCGCTATCAATGGCGGATTTAAGGGTTCCGGCGTTCCAGGAAACTGTGGTGGTGGTCGATTGAGGCATCCCTTTGTCAAGAATCGATTTCAAGGTGAGGGGGAGAGTTCCCAAATTGACATAAGACCGGAAAATCTCCTCAAAATCCACTTCGATGTGGGCTTTCGTGGGATCGGTCGAAGGGTTGAATGTGTAAACGGTAGCCCAAAACGGAAAGTCTTCTTTTACCTTTACAAAAATTTCGCACTGAAGCACGGCATCCGAGAGTTTGGTTAATTCCACCTTGGCGCTGATACTGACCAAAAAAGACCAGAACCCGGGATCGACGTCAATGGTATGAGGACTCATCGCTCCAACGGGTGTGTCAATCGGGCAGGGGCTGGGGAGATTGAAGCTAAAGGTAAAGAGGCCCATCAGGGACTGGCTGATGCCGCCGCTCATCGCGGTGTCCCCAAATTTGTCCAGAAATTTGGCGGGGTCACCCTGGGCCGGAGTTGGGGGAACGGAGATTCCCGGAACTTCATAACTGCCCTGGCGAGAGGCAAAGGCTTCGGCCTGAATAACGGCACATTCCAGGGAAAGCTTGGTAACGTTGGTGGGTCCCCCCAGTTCATCGATGAGGCTTTGAATGGGTTCAAACCCGGGCGGTTGGGGGGAGGAGGACAAGTCAAAGGGAATCGAGGCCAGATAACCCGTGAGATTCAAAGGGTTATTTTGGCCGGTGGAATTGGCCAGCTTGCCGGTTGAAATTGGGGCCGGGAAGCGAAAATAGGGGAAAATATTCGGATCATTGGCATCGTTCATTTTATCCTTGATGTTGCGAAGGGCAAGATCAACGGCGGCTTCGGCCAAAGCCTCGGCACGCTTTTCATTACTGGCAAAGCGGGTGGAAAACTGCCGGGATATGTTGGAGCGGAAGTAAGCCAACAGAATGATGACCAAAATGGAGATCACTCCGATCACCACAATGTAGGCGGAGCCAAGGCGATGATTCCAGTGCTGGAGGCTACATTTTTTGGACTTCATCAAAAATCCTCTCCCTTTCCGCGATTTGCTTCTTCAAAGATGCGGTAATCTTGTCCCTGGCTTCTGGAGACCGATCCAGGGAATTTTTCATTCGATTATCGACCAGAGTCTGGAATGCCTGTGCATTTTTGCTGGCCCGCAACAGTTTGGCCAGATCTTCCACGACGATCATAGCATCGCCCGTTTTGTCGATTCCCAACATGGATAGATCCTGAGTTTCCATGAGCATGGCCTGCTCTTTGGCGCATTGTAAAAATTTCTCGGTATCCCGTTGCTGGGCGGCGCAATACTTGATGTATTTGTAGCAGACAAATTTGCTGACCGGGGACCCATGAGGGTCTTCAAGAGCTTTTTCGAATTCCCGCATAGCACCCGCAAAGTCTCGGCCCTGGAGAGCCCTGTGGCCGTTGCGCAACCCGGGAATCAGCCTCTGGCGATAGACTTCGCGGGTGGCGGTGGCCAGATTGGGATCTTGAATGAATTTTTCCGCCCAGGCTATCGAATCCGTGAGCACCTTTTCCCGGTGCTGGGACGCCACCGCTTCCAATGCCGCCATTTTGGCGGCAACCTCGGAATCATTCGCTCGAGGCCCCGAACCGGTGGAGCCAGAGCCGAACGAAGATCCGGAGTAGGGGGTGCCCACTGTTTTCGTGCCCAGCCGAGGTTCCTGGGGAGTCCTGGTCGAGGCGGGCTGATTGGAAGTTTGCCCGCCATTGGCCTGGGAGCCGGTGATCCCGGGAGCCGTTTCCTTCGAAGAGGCCGGCGAAGAGGAAGGGTGCGAGGGGGAGGTCCGAAACACGAAAAAAACCAGCAGAAAACCGGCAAGAAGAAGGATTCCGCCTATAATTGCAATCAGAACGGTATCTTTTTCTTTCATTTCCACCCTCCCGCAATACAACAAACCCTGAGAACTGACGAAACGTTTCCACTCACCATGTTTAATTGTATGTCCGAAAGGTTTCCGGATGCAAGTATTCGGGTGAAAAGAAAATCGACTTTGCCTTGTTCATTTCGGAAACCACTTTCATGGCATCTTCCTGGCGGCCCTGAGAAAGAGTTCAAGGATAACACTCCGCTGTAAAAGCCCCAGAAAGATGGAGATGAAAAGAACCGTGTGAAAGCACGTATGAAAGGAAAAACCCCCGGGAACCGAAGTTCCCGGGGTTAACGGACTGGAGACTACTTACCGGCCTTGGCTTTGAGGGTGTCGTACTCGCCCTTGGCTTTGTTCATTTCACTGGCGACTGTGGCGGCGTCGGTCTGCCGACCCTGGGCCAGGAGATCGTTGTAGAGGCGATAGAGTTCGGTGTATTTGGCATAAGCCAACTGGACTTCGGAGGCATAGCTGCCGATGGGTTCCGCGACATCCCCGGCGATCGAGACCGCGGGAGCGGCGGTCACACTCTGGTCACCGGCGACGGGAATCTCGGAACCGGCGACGGCGCCTATACCCACGCTGCACTGACCTGCATCACCGGCGAGGGGGTTGGTTCCGACGGGCATTGCCACGGAGCCGAAGTTGGTGCCGCCCCGGCCGAACAGACCGGCGATCTTATGTGCGGCCCAGTTCCCGATGTAGCCACCGACGATACCGCCGAGGATGGTTCCGAAGGGGGGGAAGATCATTGAACCGAGCATGGTCCCGACGACGGAGCCAACGGTCTGGCCACCAACGCCAACCCAATCGACATGGCTGAGGGCTTGGCGGATGCTGAACCTTCCGTTTTTGAGATCACCGGCGAGGTAGGCGCCCATGGAGCCGCCCACGACGGAGCCGAATGTTGGGGCGAGTGCGGAGAGAATCCCGCCGACAACGGGGATCGCGCTCAAGAAGGGGACGAAGAAGCTACCTGCGGCGGCGCCGGTTACGGAGCCGACCACGCCACCGGCGAACTCGGCGGAAACGACGGTCTTGAGAGCTTTTTTGATGCTGGGTTTTTCACCGCTCATGATCTGGGTGGCGAGATCGACGCCCACGGTGATTCCGGCGGTCATGAGGAGATTCTTGGGGCTGAAGCCGGACTTGAGGCCGTCTTTGACGTTCTGGACACCCTGCCCAGCCATGACCTTACCTTTGGAATAACCGGTCTTGAAGAATCAGGTGACGCTGGTTTTCGAAGACGGTACTGATAT
>MNYA01000110.1:4912-7876 GCA_001872985.1 bacterium CG2_30_54_10
TTCTCTGGTTTTGGAACGTCTTCAATCCGTGGAAATGCCCCCCGGTATCGAGCGACCCAAGCTGGGTCCGATTGCAACCGGGCTGGGGGAAATTTTTCATTATATGGTTACCTGCGCGAGCGGCACTATGTTCGGTCCCCGACTGGCGCAGGATTTTCTGATAAGGCCGAGACTGGTTTCTCTGCCCGGGGTCGCCGAGGTAAACTCCTGGGGCGGATTTGAAAAGCAGTTTCAGATCCTGGTCGATCCTGTCCGGTTGTTGAAGCACGGCCTTCGTTTCCAGGATGTTTTTGAGGCGGTAAAACAGACAAACCTGAATGTGGGCGGTGGCAGCCTGAATGAAGCGGGGGAAATGCTGCTGGTTTCAGGGCAGGGCCTTGCCACTACGACCGGTGAAATCGGCGACATGGCTATTTCCGCTGTTGATGGCCGGCCCCTGCGTTTGCGCGATGTTGCCCAAATCCGGGAGGGCCAGGCCCCTCGCCTCGGTGTCGTGACCGCCGAAGGACTGGGGGAAAGCGTTCTGGGCCTCGGTTTCATGCTTTTGGGGCAGAACAGCCGGGAGATTGCTCTCCGGTTCCGGTCCAAAATGGAAGAAATCAAAAAATCTCTCCCTCCCGAAGTGAACGTGCAGGTCGTTTACGATCGCGTCGAACTCGTGGATGTGGTGATTAAAACGATCAAGAAGAACCTGTTCGAGGGCGCCATTCTGGTTGTCGCCGTCCTTTTTCTTTTTCTTGGGAATATTCGCGGGGCGATGATCGTCGCCGCGACAATTCCATTATCCATGATGTTCGCCCTTCATGTCATGGTTAAGGCCGGGATAGCCGGAACCCTCATGAGCCTTGGGGCAATCGACTTCGGCCTGATCGTCGATAGCTCCGTCATTGTCGTGGAAAATACGGAACGAAGGCTACAGGAGGATGAAAGCGGAAAAAGCGTTACTGAAATTGTCGCCGAGGCTTCGAAAGAGGTTCGCGGGCCGACAATGTTCGGCGAACTCATCATCATGATCGTCTATCTTCCGATTCTTGCATTGGAAGGGGTCGAAGGCAAACTGTTTGAGCCGATGGCCCTGACCGTGGTGTTCGCGCTTTCCGGGTCTCTTCTGATGTCCCTTACCCTGATCCCGGTTCTTTCAAGTCTTTTGCTTTCGAGAGAAAAAGAGGGCCATCAGGAGCTTTTTCTCATGCGGGTTTTAAAGAAAATCTACCAGGTTCCTCTTGAGATTGCGATGAAAACTCCCTTCCTGACCCTTGGTGCAGCCTTGATTATCGTTTTCGGAACGCTTCCCATCGCGGGAAAACTGGGGTCAGTTTTCGTTCCGAAACTGGATGAGGGAAGTATCGTGATCAACACTGTCCGGTTGCCGGGTGTCTCCCTCGAACAATCCGCCCGGTTTTCCCTCGATCTGGAGCGCCTCCTGAAAAAAATGTTCCCTGATGAAATTCGGGCGATCTGGACGCGAACGGGAACACCGGAGGTCGCTACCGACCCCATGGGACCCGAGGTCAGCGACGTATTTATCATGTTGAACCCTCGGAAAGTCTGGCGAAAAGCCCGAACGAAACCGGAGCTTGAAAATGAGCTGGACAAAGTATTGAAACCAATTCCCGGAATGAATTTTTCCTTTACCCAGCCTATCGAGATGAGGTTCAACGAAATGATCTCGGGGGTTCGATCCGATGTCGGGGTTAAAATTTTCGGTGACGACTACGACCGGCTCAAGGAAGTTGGGGAAAAGGTCGAGGGCCTGCTGAAAACGATTCCCGGTGCAGCCCAGGTTTCCATGGAACCTCTGGTCGGTCAGCCGGTTCTCCAAATGAAGGTTGATTCCGAGGCAATCTCCCGGTATGGGATGAGGGCGGAAGAGATTCTGGAAATCGTCCAGTCGTTAGGGGGAAGTGAATCCGGCGAAGTTCGCGTGGATCAAAGAAGATTTCCGCTGGCGATCTACCTTGCCGACCGGTTTAAAGAAAACTGGCATTTGTTGGACCTCTTGACGATTCGAAATTCAGCGGGGCAGATGATTCCCTTCAATCGGCTGATTCACATCAGTCGAACCGCCTGCCCCGTCGTGGTTACGCGCGAATGGGGGAAAAGGCGGGCATTGGTGTCACTGAATGTCGCAGGCCGTGACCTGGGCGGTTTCGTTAAGGAAGCTCGTGAGCGAATAGATCGGGATCTCGGGAAGGTTTTGCTTGACGCCGGGTGCCGCGTCGAGTTCGGAGGCCAGTTCGAAAATCTTGAACGGGCTACCCGGACGCTTGCTTTTGCGGTTCCCCTCGCGCTTATCCTCATTTTCAGCCTTGTTTATTTCACGTATGGAAATATCATGGACTCAGTGCGTGTTTTTCTCGGGGTTCCGTTTGGAATGGTTGGCGGGGTATGGTCCCTGTATCTGAGGGGCCTTCCTTTCAGTGTTCCGGCGGCGACCGGGTTCATTGCGCTGTCGGGAGTGTCTGTCCTGGCCGCGATGGTCATGGTTTCCACAATTCGGCAAATGCTGGGAGAAGGCAGAGAGCCTTTTGAAATTGTCAAAAAAGCCGCACTTCAACGATTAAGACCGGTTCTCATGACATCGCTTGTCGCCAGCCTTGGTTTTGTTCCGATGGCGTTCAATACCGGAATCGGAAGCGAAATTCAAAAACCCCCGGCGACGGTCGTTATCGGCGGGCTTTTTTCCTCGACGTTGCTCACCCTTTTCGTTCTGCCAACGTTGTTTCTCGTTGTCGAACGCTGGACTAAGAGGACTCACCCTTATACAATGATGAACGATGAATGATGAAAGAAGAAAGAGCCCCCAACGTGAGTAACAAATCGTGCTAAATGCACCTCAGGCCGACAAGCGGGAAACTGTCATTGCGAGGCGCTTTGCGCCGAAGCAATCTCGAAATGGGGGAGATTGCTTCGCTTCGCTCGCAATGACACCAGAATGCCAGGATATAGCGAATCTTGGTAGCC
>MNYA01000183.1 GCA_001872985.1 bacterium CG2_30_54_10
AAAAGGGGGGCACGCGCCCCCCTTCGCCTCGCGAAGTAAATTCGCGAGGCTCATCCCCCGCGGTCGGGCGCTTTGCGCCCTCCGGTGCGCTCTCATGCCTCGCCCGGATTATTGAGATGATACTTTGGGGACTTCCTCACACCTTATCAGATGGCCGCTAAAGCATATCGATCCCGAAAAGTGCCGCGCTTTTTGCAAATTTTTCAAACCTCTAAATTCTTATCAAGATTCTTTTTCTGATGCCTCTGCGCTCTGCGGTCTCTTGGGCTTTTTTGCTTCTTTTTGGTGGCAATTTTGAAAAAATCACTCAACAAAAGTCTGACCTGAGCCGAAAAGTGGAGACATCCAATCCTATCGATTCTCGAAGGGGGATTTTCATGAAGACCATACTCAAGCTCCTTCTCCCCATTGCCCTCTGCGTCACGGTGCTTTCTCCCGCGCACGCCGAATCGGCGGGGCGGGCGGGCGCCTATCTGAAAATGGGCATTGGCGCACGTGCCCTTGGCATGGGCAGCGCGTTCACAGCCGTGGCCGATGATTCAACCGCAGCTTTCTGGAACCCTGCCGGCCTGGCGACCCTCGATAAGCCTGAAGCGTCGTTCATGCATGCGAACCTGACACTGGATCGCAAATACAACTTCTTCAACTACGCCCATATACTTAGGGGTAAGGAAGGTAAGAAGAAGGGCGTAGTTGCACTTTCTTACATCCGGTTCGGAGTCGACGGCATCCCGGAAACACGCTTGGCCACAGGAAACACAAGCGGCCCATTCGTTCCGGCGGATGGCCTTCCGGCTACCAATCCGGGCGGCACCTATACCGCCGGCAAGAATGTCTACATCTTCAGCTATTTCGACGACACCGAGACCTCGACCTTTGGAACCTATGCCAGAAGGCTTAACGAGCGCTGGTATGGCGGCGTGAACGTGAAATCTCTTCGCCAGGATCTTTTCACGAACTCGGCCAACTCGTGGGGCTTCGATCTAGGCTTCCTCTACAAAGCCACCCCCAAGGCCACGTTCGGCCTTTCCATCAGGGATCTCGGGGAAACACTTACCTGGGACACCGCTTCTGGTCACTCTGACCGTGTTCCGGTGACCACCACAGCAGGGGTCGGATACAAACCCCGCAGCAACGTCACCCTGGCCGCCGACATAAACAAAGTTACCGATATGACCGCCAAGTTCCGGGCAGGCGCTGAATGGTGGATCAAGGACTTCGCCGCGCTTCGTCTGGGTTCACAGGCCGGAGACCTCACCTTGGGCGCAAGCTTCAAGGTCGAGACGTGGCGGTTCGACTATTCCTACGTCGATGAGACTCTAGGCGAAGCGCATCGGATCTCGGCTTCCAAGCAGTTCTGATTTTCCAAAACCAAAATTTGCGGGTTCTACTTGAAAACCGCAAGAACTTGGGGTAAAAGTATTAGGGCGCCATTCCGAGGCGAGACCATTGGGAGGGTATCATGGAACTTAAAATAGAGGTCAGGCAGGTTTCCGAGTCAATAACCCTTGTCGTGTTGCGCGGGGAAATCGGAACCGAAACGGTCAACCAATTCAAAGACCGTATCGATCAGATCGTAAATGACGGCCAGACAAAGCTGATCATGGATTTCCAGGAAGTTAACTACCTCAACAGCATGGGTCTTGGTGTGGTCGCCGCCACTTTGAAAAAAGTGAAGAAAAGCAAGGGAGATTTGAAGCTCATCAACCTTTCCGATGCCGTTCAGGAGTTGTTCGAATTGACGAGGTTGACCAAGGTTTTCGAGATCTTCGACTCCCAAGATGCCGCTGTAAAGAGCTTTTCCAGCTAGACCCGGCCGGGTGCGCGGATGCCTTCTTCCGGTTTCCAGCGCCGGCCCCTTCCGGCCGGAGTAGACTCGATGAGTTCCAGCCGAGGGATGACCCCGACCATCACTGGGCATACAAAAGTTTACGGGGTTGTTGGTGACCCCGTTTCTCATTCCCTGAGCCCTGTCCTCTGGAACGCCGCTTTCCGGTCATTGCGAATCGATGCAGTTTACGTCCCTTTCCACGTACGAAAAGAAAGACTCCCCGAAGCCATGAAAGGGCTCTCATCCGTCGGCGTCCAGGGAGTGAACGTTACCCTTCCCCACAAGCAATCAGCTAGCGAACTCTGTGACACCCTCCTCCCGCCGGCCGAAATTATCGGGGCAGTCAACACCGTTCGTTTTGAAACTTCGGGCGTGCTTGCTGGTGCTAACACCGATGCCCTCGGGATGTGCCAACTTTTTTCAGATGTGAAAATTGACGGGCCCGTCACGCTGCTAGGAGCTGGAGGTGCGGCAAAAGCCATTTTATGGAGTCTTTCACAAAGAAAGGCAACCATGATATACTGGTCAAACCGGACGGCAATCCGCCTGGTCTGTCCTATGCATTTTTCCGATTCTTTGCTGCAAACAGTGCCGTGGGGCAGTATTCCTTTGAAAGAAGCCATGGTCGGTTCATCACTCATCATCAATGCGACATCTCTGGGCTGGCGCTCGGAAGACACCCTTCCGCAGTTGGCCAATGTGCTTGGTCCCCAGAAAACCTATATCGATCTGAATTACAATCCCGCGTCTCGGCTGCTTGCGGCTGCACGCGCCAGCGGAGCGAAGGTGATCGATGGCATCGAGCTTCTGATACTGCAGGGGGCGGCTTCCTTTAATTTTCTCACCCACCTGGAACCCCCATTGAATGCCATGCGCAAAAGTATGAAATTTTTATTGCTCGAGGAAAGGATCTCAGGATGACAGACATTCAGCAAGCTGCAAAAAAGATGCGTTTGGGGGATGCCCTCATCGCTGAGGGGCTCATCAACGAAGAGCAACTGCAGCAGGCGCTCGCCCTCCAGAAAAAAAGTGGAAAACGCCTCGGCGCCGTGCTTGTGGAGATGCATCTTGTCACCGAGCACGATATCGTACAGATCCTTTCCAAGCAGCTCAAGATCCCATTCATCGACCTTTCAAACTACCTGATCGACCCCATCATCGCAAAACTCGTCCCCGAGCACCTTGCAAAAAGACACATGCTCATCCCGATCAACAAGGTCGGAAACAAGCTGACCGTCGCAATGGTCGATCCGCTGAACATCATTGCAATCGACGACATCCAACTTTTGACAGGCCTCATGGTCAAACCTGTCGTCGCGACTCAAACCGACATCAACAAGGCACTCCAGGATGCCTACGGCGCCGTCGCACAGCGCGACAAACTGATGGATGAACTCGATGATATCGGCAAGGAAGGTGAGGCCAGCGCTGACGATCTTGACCAGCTCGGTGAGCTTGGCGAAAACGATGCCCCTATCATCCGCCTTTGCAACCTGGTCATTTCACAGGCTGTCCAAAACGGGGTTTCCGATATCCATATCGAACCCTTCGAAAAAGAGCTTCGAATCCGATATCGGCAGGATGGCATGTTGTTCACCGCGATGACTCCACCAAAGAAGGCAACCGCGGCGATCACCTCGCGCGTCAAAATCATGTCTTCACTGAACATCGCAGAAAAGCGCCTTCCACAAGATGGTCGTATCAAGATCAAGGTTGCCAACCGCATGATCGACCTTCGCGTCAGCGTTCTGCCCGTCATCTGGGGCGAAAAGATCGTCATGCGAATTCTCGATCAGAGCGCCCTCAAGGTCAACCTCGAAGATCTGGGGTTCGAACCCGAAACGCTGAGACGCTTCAAGTTAGGCATCGCATCCCCCTACGGAATCATCCTGGTCACCGGCCCCACCGGCTCCGGAAAAACCACCACCCTGTATTCCGCTCTCACCAGCTTGAACCGCATCGAAGTGAACTGCATGACCGCCGAAGACCCTGTAGAATACATGCTTCAGGGCGTCAACCAGGTACAATGCCGGCCAGACATCGGCCTGACCTTCGCTATGGCACTGCGCTCCTTCCTGCGACAAGACCCAAACATCATCATGGTGGGCGAGATCCGAGATTTTGAAACAGCCGAAATTGCCATCAAGGCGTCAATGACAGGCCATCTTGTCCTCTCCACCCTTCACACCAACGACGCCCCCGGAACGGTCGGGCGTATCGTGAACATGGGAATCGAGCCGTTCATGGTCACTACCTCGGTTTTGTTGGTACAAGCTCAGCGTCTCGTCCGCAAAATCTGCAAAGATTGCAAATTCGAGATCAAACCACGCGCAGAGCAGATCGCTCAATTTGGAATCACCCCCGAGCTCCTCCGCCGCCTTGAGCTCCCCCACATCAACGAAAAGAACATGCTGTTCTACAAGGGCAAAGGCTGCGAGTCCTGCAACAACTCAGGCAACAAGGGCCGTATCGGCATTTACGAGGTCATGGCCATGTCCGAACGTCTCCGCGAAATCGTTCTGAACGGCGGATCGACCGATGACATCCGTAGGCAGGCTGTCGAGGAAGGAATGCTTTCCCTTCGTGAATCGGCGCTTCGAAAAGCTCTGCTCGGTGTCACTTCCCTTGAGGAGGTCATGCGCGTTACCATGGGCGAGCATTGATGCCCTACAAAAATAGATTGTCCGAAATTAAGGAGCTAGGAAATGTTTGTCCTCAATGACCTGCTGAATATTGTTATTGAGAACGAGGCCTCAGATCTTCACATCACAGTGGGTAGTCCTCCTGTCATCCGGGTGGACGGAGAACTGATCCCCACGGATCTCGATGTTTTGACTCCGATGGATACCCGTTCCCTTGTTTACAACATGCTTACCGCCGAACAGCAGAAGGAGTTTGAGGAAAAACTTGAACTTGACATTTCCTACTCGGTTCACGGTTTCGGACGGTTCCGCGTCAATGTCTACAAGCAACGCGGCTGCATCGGTTCTGCCTTCCGGGTCATTCCAACCAAGATCCCGACCCTCGAGGAGCTCCGGCTTCCCGCCAAACTCCGCGAGTTTACAAAATGGAACAAGGGCCTTGTTCTGTTCACCGGTCCCACCGGCTCTGGAAAATCAACCTCGCTCGCTGCTTTGATCAATATCATCAACGAAGAAGAGCGATGCCACATCATGACGATCGAAGACCCGATCGAATATCTCCATTACCATAAAAAGTCGATCGTCAATCAGCGCGAGGTTCACATTGATACCCATTCATTCTCCGAAGCCCTGCGCCGGGTTCTCCGGGAAGACCCCGACGTCATCCTGGTGGGCGAAATGCGCGATTTCGAGACGATCAGCACAGCTCTGACTCTAGCTGAAACAGGCCATCTTGTCTTCGGAACCCTTCACACCACCGATGCCGCGCAAACGATCAACCGCATCATCGACATCTTCCCCCCTCATCAGCAGCCTCAGATCCGGTCTCAGTTGTCGTTTGCTCTCCGGGCGGTCGTCGCTCAGCAGCTTTTGAGCACCGCCAGCGGAAAAGGCCGCGTCGTCACCACTGAGATTCTACTAGGCAACCCAGCCGTCGCGAACTGCATCCGCGAGCAGAAGATCGCCGGCCTCTACACGATCATGCAGACCAGCATCGCAGATGGAATGACGACATTTGAACAGTCTCTGAAAGATCTTTATTTGCGCGGTGATATCACCCTCGAAGAAGCCCTCAGGCATACTCTCCACGAGAAAGAGCTGGAGCGAATGCTCAAGGGCGGTTGATCGAAGAAAGATTTTTTTTAAGTATTTTGTGTACGGCCTTGACACTTTTGTTTATTTTTTCTATGCTTTGGATAGCCTTAAAAGAGAGGAGGTGAAAAAATAATATGAAGCGACGTGGATTCACACTGATTGAACTGATGATCGTTATTGCAATTATCGGTATTCTGGCGGCTATCGCCATTCCTAACTTCCGCAAAGCCCGTGAGCAAGCCCGTGAAAAGGCCTGCTACGCGAATATGCGGGTTCTTCTTGGCGCTGTCGAGATGTACAATATGGACAACACCGTCATGATGTCCGCACCTGATCAGACTGTGCTCACCGCTGGCAAGTACCTGAAGACCCTCATTTCGCCCCCTGTGTCCGGATGTGTTCTGGGGACTGATGGTAACCTTACCGAGGATGGTAAAATTACGTGCGCTGCCCATGGTCCAGTAGAATCGAATTGACCATTCGTTGAAGGGGCGGGTTTCCGCCCCTTTTTATTTTCCGGGCATTCTTTCCGCACTGACTTAGGAAGTGCATGGGTCGTGGCTTATGGCAACCATTTCCTTGCCCTCGGTAGAGGGGTCTGTGCGGTTCGGGCTTTTTGGCTGGGTTGCCGGTTTGGCACTGGGATTCGGGGTGTTTTTCTTTTCAACGCCGTTTCCCGACGCCCTGGATGTTCCCTTCCACCTTTATTTCAGCAATGAGTTCAGTTCGGCCTTGGCTGAAGCCGGGGATTTACCGGACTGGGACGCGGCGGTTTATGGCGGGCGGGGGACGGCAGCCTTTCGGTTCTATGCCCCGGGCGCCTATCTTGTTGGCTCAGGATTTCGGTATCTCGGGTTTTCCCTGCCGGCCGGGCTGAAGTGTACAGTTTTGTTCTTTTTTCTGGTTGGGGCATTCGGATTGCGCCGTTGGATGGGAATGCTCGGGTTGTCCGGTTCGTTTCCGGTTGGGCTTGTTTTGTGGTTTGGGGCGCCGGTTGTCGCAATTCATCTGTTCCGGGTTTTCCTTTTCCAGAATATCTGTGCAATGTGTTTGATGCCATGGGTTTTGGCGTCGTTTGAAGAGACCTTTGTTTCCGGATGGGGCGGAGTTCCAAAAGGTGCGATTGCATGCGGCGCGGTTGCATGGATCCATCTCCCAAGTGCATTGATGATGGGCTATCTAGGAGCTTTAATAGTCCTGGGGCGGGGTTTTTACCGGGCCGGTTGGAAGCACGTCACCCAGCTCACCGCGATGGCCTGCCTGGGCCTCAGTCTGGCAGGGCCATATATTCTCGAAGCGGTTCCGGGAGTCGGAAGTCTCAATTTTGATGCGCACATGGCAATACAACAGCCATGGGAACATCCGGGTTTTCTTGATGACGCGATTCCGGTAAAAGCAGTTTCTTCTCCGAATCTGAGGCTGGCCATGCGAATAGGGCTGGCTGCTTTGATTCTGTTGGTTGTCCTCACGTTGTGGGGAAACTCCATTGATGTCTGGAAAGCCTTCCCCTATTTGCTTGCCGCTGGAATCGGCATTTTGGTAACATTCAGATTCAGCCTTCCACTCTGGAGGATATTGCCCGGGTGGAGTTCTCTTCAATATCCATGGCGATGGGTTTGGCCGGTCACCATCCTTGCAATTCCGTTTGCCGCCGCCTGGAGCGAGAATCGCGGTCTGTCACCGGCCATTCGCAGGGTCGGCTGGGTTGCCCTGGGTTTGTGGATCGCCACGACCGTGTGGATACAAGCAGGCAGTCAAAACCTTCCCGCGAATTGGTATCAGAAGGCATTGGATGGAAATTTCCATTACCCGTGCGAATACACCCCCCGAACTTGCCGATTGGCTGATTGCCAACTTCCGCATCCGCTTCCTGCAAAAGTGGGGCCATACCACCAGTTCAGTCCCAAAGGGGGGGGAGCAAACTTGAGGGTAAACTTCAGCAGCCGATCCGAGGTTTTGTTTTCCGCCGATGTGAAGGGCGGGGACGGAACTCTTTTCTGTCGCACGCATTTCGACCCATTTTGGAGGCTCCTGCGCTTGGAGGACGGGAAGCAGATCGAGGTCTCTTCGGTCGGTGAATGCGGACAGATCAGCGCTGTGCTTCCACCTGGGAAAGGAACCTTCAGACTTTTCCGAGTGTTTTCCCCGCGGCGTGTTATCGGGTGGCTCCTTGGAGTATTGGCGGCTTTCATTCTCGCGAT
>MNYA01000420.1 GCA_001872985.1 bacterium CG2_30_54_10
GTTGGATTGACGACTAAAACTATTCCGGGGCTGATCAAAAAAACCAATAACCCCCGTTTCGTATGGGATGCCTACCGGCGCCTGATCATGATGTATTCGGATGTAGTCATGGAAAAAGCCGAGGGAACCGAGCCGGCCGAAGGCAAGGGAATTCGCAAGCAGCTTGATGAAATGCTCCAGGATCTGAAGACGAAAAAAGGCTATAAGAGCGACACCGAACTTTCGGCCAAAGACCTCGAGCAGCTTTCCACTGATTTCCGTAAGCGTGTGAAAAAAGTCCTCGGGAAAGAATTCCCCGACGACCACATGGATCAGCTTTGGGGCGGAATCAATGCCGTATTCAAAAGCTGGAATGGAAAACGCGCGATTTCCTACCGCCGCATCGAAAGCATTCCCGACGAATGGGGAACCGCCGTCACCGTGATGGCAATGGTTTTCGGGAACATGGGCGACACTTCCGCCACCGGCGTTGCATTCACCCGCAATCCGGCGACCGGCGAGAACAAGTTTTACGGCGAGTGGCTGAGCAATGCCCAGGGGGAAGACGTCGTAGCTGGAATCCGGACTCCAAGCCCTCTGAACGATGACACCAAGAACGACCAAAACAGGCACCTCAAGAGCCTCGAAGAAGCCATGCCCGATACTTACAAGGCGCTCTCCGACATCCGGACCAAGCTCGAAAAGCATTACAAAGACATGCAGGACATCGAGTTTACCATCCAGGACGGCAAATTGTACATGCTCCAATGCCGCTCCGGAAAGCGCACTGGAACCGCGGCTATCAACATGGCCATGGACATGCTTGGGGAAAGGCTGATTAGCGAGGAGACCGCGGTTCTTCGAGTGAAGCCCGCCCAACTCGACGAACTTCTCCATCCTATCATCGATCCTTCCGCCGAATTGAAGCACGAACCTGTAGCCAAAGGTCTTCCCGCCGGCCCCGGCGGCGCTGTCGGACAGATCGTGTTTGCGGCGGCCGATGCAGTCGCCTGGGCGAAGCAGGGCAAATCGGTCATCCTGGTCCGCGAGGAGACAAACCCCGAGGATGTCGAGGGAATGCGTGCCGCCCAGGGTATTCTGACCGCGAGGGGCGGAATGACTTCCCATGCGGCGCTTGTAGCACGCGGTTGGGGAAAATGCTGTATCGTCGGCGCCGGGATGCTACATCCAAATGCCGGTGATAAGAACCTCAAGATTCAGGGTTCCAAAAAAACCTACAAAGAAGGCGATTTCATAACCCTCAATGGCACCCGCGGCTTCGTCTACCCCGGAAAACTCGCGATGATTGACGCCACCGAAAACCCCCAATTTCAGAAGTTCATGAAAATTGTCGACAAGTCCCGCAAGATGCAGGTCTGGACGAATGCCGATACACCCAAAGATGCCAGAATAGCACGCCAATTCGGCGCCGAGGGAATCGGCCTTTTCCGGACGGAACACATGTTTTACGGCGAAGGCTCCGACCAGGCTCTATTCTTGCTTCGCAGGATGATCCTCTCCAATACGGAGGTAGAGCGAAAGGCGGCGTTAAAAGAGCTTTTCCACTTCGTCAAAAGGGACATCAAGGGAACGATGGCCGAGATGGAAGGCCTCCCGGTGACATTCCGCCTGCTCGACCCGCCTCTCCACGAGTTTGTTCCGCAGGGCGCCGAGAAACAAGCCGAGTTGGCAAAGAGCCTCGGCATCAAGGTTGATGACATCAAGAAACGCGGTGAAGCCCTTCATGAGAACAATCCCATGATGGGGCACCGCGGGGTCAGACTTGGAATCACCTATCCCGAAATTTCTGAAATGCAGATCAGGGCCATTTTCGAGGGCGCGGCTGAACTCCTCAAGGAAGGCAAGAACGTGCATCCCGAGATCATGGTACCGGTTACCTGCGATGTGCGCGAACTGGACTTCACAAAGAAGATCGTCGACCGGGTTTACGATGAGGTTCTCAAGACGACAGGCCTTCAGAAGATCGAATACAAATACGGAACGATGATCGAGATCCCAAGAGCAGCTCTGCTGGCGGATCGAATGGCCCAATCGGCTGAATTTTTTTCCTTCGGAACCAACGATCTATCTCAGATGGGCTTCGGCTTCAGCCGGGACGACATCGGAACCTTCCTTCAGGACTATCTCGACAAACACATCCTGGATGCCGATCCTTTCCAGACCATTGATCAGGACGGGATCGGCCAGCTCATTCAGATGAGCGTCGAGCGCGGTCGCAAAACACGCCCCGAACTCGTTGTCGGAATCTGTGGAGAGCAGGGTGGAGACCCGGCCTCGGTTGAATTCTGCTTCAAGAATGGCCTCGATTATGTCAGTTGCTCACCTTTTCGGGTTCCAATCGCAAGACTTGCCGCGGCCCATGCCTCCCTCAAGCACAAAGACCTTCGCGAAAAGGTACTGACGACACAAAACCACACTCCGCCGAAGACGAACGTCCAGGAGGCGTGAGAAACCCGGAGAAACCTTGGAAGCCGAGAAACCGAGAAACCGAGAAACCGAGAAGTTGAGACCTGAATTTTGCAATCGGAAGCTAAATATTGTCATTGCGAGCGAAGCGAAACGGAGCAATCTCGTCCTTTGCTGAAAGGTTGCTTCATCGCTTCCTTGCTCGCGATGGCACGTTGTTAGCTAGAAAATTGAACTGAAAAACTTGGAAAGCCAGGAAAGCCAGGAAAGCTTGGAAAGCCAGGAAAGCTTGGAAGGGTGTGACCTTTGAAGTGTGTTGAGGTTGTTAACAACTCAGCCGGCTGTAGAATGCCCGAACCGCCACATGGCGCGAGGGTCACTTCCGCTTGGAAGCAAGGACGACACTGATGCCCTCACGGCGGAGAAAGGCTCGAGAAGCGGCGATGAAGGCGCTGTATCAGAATGACCTGGTCGGGCATGACATGCTCGAATCCCTCGATCAGGTTGTAGCTGAAGACCATCTTCAGCTCGCTCTCGAAGCCTTCGCTCGTGAGTTTGTCAGCGGAACTCCCGCGGTGCAGGCCAATGTCAGCGGAATCGAAAGGTTCATCACCGATTTCGCCGGCATCTCACTCGCCACGGCACGAGATCCGTTACAACTCCGCGGTGCTCTGCTCGGGCTTATCGATGAATCCTTTCCAAAAGATCGGCGGGCAGCTATCGCCGGAGACCGCAATGGAATTGACACGCTCGTTGAAAAGGCGTCGTCTAAGGCGAAAAATGTATCCCAACTTCTGACTTTTGCCCGCGAGTTGGTCGTGGCAACCCAAGATCATCAGAAAGAGATCGACGAGGTTCTATCGAGGTTTGCCGACCATTGGTCGATCGAGCGGATGGCCAGCCTCGACCGTTCGATCCTTCGTTTCGCCACATGTGAGCTGCTTTTCTTTTCCGAAATTCCGGTCAACGTCACTATCAACGAGGCCATCGAGATCGCGAAAAAATTCTCTACTGAAAGAAGCTGTGAGTTCGTGAATGGAATCCTCGATAAAATACAGCGTGAATTGAAGCCGGGGAAAAATGACCCACGGAAAAAGAGTCCGGTCGAAGCGCCCGAGAACACAACCCCACCCGGAGCAACCAAAGAGTGAAGTTTCCGCTTCTTCTCTCCGATAACAAGGACAGATTGCCAGGAGGCAGATCCTGATGGGTCTTTCGTCCGTCCTCATCAACAAAAAATCCGATCCGCACAAAAACATTTGGGTTACATCGTTCGTCATCGGCGCCATTGCAGGAGCTGCTTTTGCGGGAATGGGGATCGCCCTTTTCGGAGTAGGCGCAAAGTCCAAGCTCAATTTCATCCTTGCCTCGCTTGGTGTCGGCGCCAGCATGGGCGGGGTGATCGGGTGGTTCGGCCGCGAGATCGTGCTCGGACTCATCACTCTTGTTCTCACCGAACTGGAAGATAAGGTCGGGCTTCAGCGTCTGGCGTTCACCTCCACCAAATCGGGTCTTAGCCGCGATCTCGACATCTTCGACCAGATGTTCAATCTGGTTGTCTCGATTCTCAAGCGTGTTCTTTTGATCTCGTTCCGCCTCGAGGAAGCTTCTGGCGACCTCGATCGCACGGCGCAGGTCAGTTCTCAGGTCATCAAGGAGATTGTCGAAAAGGTCGAGCAGGTCAACAAGAATGCGGTCGACAACGCGGCGAATCTTCGCGAAACGATCTCGTCCCTCGAAAGCAGTTTCAGCATAACCAAAGACATCAGCTCCAAGCTTGTCATCGCCCGGGAGGACAGCCAGGGAGTCGCCCAGATCGCGCAGGGCACGCAGTCTTCGGTCAAGGAAGCGGTCACCAAGATGGTCAAAATCAAAGAGCTCACCGAAGGCTCGGCCAAGCTGGTTAACGATCTGAACGACCGCAGCAAACAGATTGGAGCGATTCTGACGGAGATCGCCAACATTGCCGAGAAAACCAACCTTTTGGCGCTCAATGCCGCCATCGAAGCAGCGCGTGCCGGAGAGCAGGGTCGAGGTTTCGCGGTTGTCGCCGAAGAGGTCCGCAAACTTGCCCGCGGCTCGGCCGAGTCATCGAAGAAAATCAACAACCTCATCAATGACATTCTGCAGAAGACAGAAAATGCCGCTGAAATGATGAGATCGAACACATCGAAGGTCTACGAGGGCATGGACGTCGTTAACGCGGTCAACGCAGGTCTCGGAAAAATGGTGGAAACCGCGCTGACCCTCAATGAAATCATCAAGGATATCAGCACGTCAGCACAGCAGCAAAGCGAAACCTCCGATCAGATGTATCAGAAGGTTAATACTATTTCGAAGATAACCGACCAGATATCCCTGCAAATCCAGAACGTAGCCAACGCTGCTCTCGGAAAGACGGTCATCGTCGATCAGACCAGCAGCTCAGCCAAGGAACTGAGAACCCTTTCCGATATTTTCCAAAACGCCCTTGTTCCGTTCAAGTTCAAGGTCGAGGGAGCGAGCAAACGCGCGTTCGTTCGAACCGAAGCACGCATTCCTTGTAAATTCAAGGTTCTTCTTTCCGGCGAACTCGTAGACAGCAACCTGACATCGGGCGATTTCGAAATGCGCGGCGTGATAACCAACCTGTCGGCGGGTGGCTGCGTCGTCGAAACGGGCCAGGATCTCGAACAAGGAAAATACGTGATTTTCTCTTTCCAGCTCAGCAATCAATTCGTCCAGGGCATCCAAGGGCGCCTCGTCAGACTCAAAAAGGCCGCCGGCGAAACCGACGTGATGGGGAAGGACACCTACGAAGGCGTCATCTCCTTCAACAATGTTTCCAGAGAACACGAGAAGGTGATCGTTGATTACGTCCTGAACGCGCAGAAGCAGTTCGAACAAGCTCTTGGAATCGAAGGCTAAGCCCTTAAATAAAAGGGAAGTAGGGATTAGGGGAAAAGGTATCATCGCAATAATTCGGGGTAATGCAATATGAACCACCTTAAAAATGTCATCTCGAACGAATGTGAGAGATCTTCCCTTCCACGGGAACAAGATTTCCCCCTTCGGTCGAAATGACAGCATCGTTTGTCATTCCGAACGAATGTGAGGAATCTTGCCTTATGTTGAGAATAAGCTAATGCTCCTTCTTTTTGAGCAGATACCGCTCTCCTTTATTGAGAAAACAGGGGAAAAGCCTACTAAAGGCGGGAATTGAATCGCTGATATCACAAAAGGCAATGCGCTCTTAGTTTAAACTTCCGGAAGGGATTTTTCCATGTCGCGAATCGAGAAAAAACTTCTAGGGGAATCCCTGGTCGCCGAAAATCTGATCACGCAAGTTCAGCTCCGAACTGCGTTGGCAGAGCAGAGGCAGACCAGCGATACTCTCGGATACACTTTGCTTCGCCTGAACTACCTGACCGAGCAGCAGCTTCTTGAGTTCCTTGGAAGCAAACTCGGTTTCAGCTACGCGAATCTCCGTAACTACGTCATTGACCCTAAAGTCGTGAGGATGATTCCCGAGAACATCGCCCGCAAATATCACTGCATCGCCTTGTTGCGCGTCAAGGGGTCGATGACCGTTGCAATGGTCGACCCGCTCGATAGTTTCCTTTTGGAAAATCTCGAATACACAACTGCTTCGAAAGTAAAGCCGCTCGTTTCCACCATGACCGAGATCCAGAACGCGATCCAGGAATTTTACGGGGCAGTAGCCTCGACCCCAGGCGCCTCCGGGGTGGGCATGCAACCACTCACCAGCACCGGGCTGAACGACCCGAAGTTGGTCACGAACATCCAGGATTTCGCAAAAAAAGTTCAGGGCCTCGGCGGTGCGGGCAAAGATGGATCAACCATCGATCTTTCCAGAATCAGCGCATCCGATCAGACCAATATCATCCAGCTCGTCAACCTCATTGTAATGCGGGCCATAAAAGAAAATGCTTCCGACATTCACATCGAGCCCGACGAAGTTGCGATGCGCTGCAGATTCCGCATTGACGGTATGCTCCAGGAAGTTCTGTCGATGCCGAAAGCGTTTGAAGCCGCTACCATTTCCAGGTGCAAAGTAATGGCCGAACTCGATATCGCCGAAAAACGCGTTCCCCAGGATGGCCGCATCAAGCTACAGCTCGACAACCGCGACATCGATCTTCGTGTTTCCACATACCCCACGCTTCGCGGCGAAAAAGTGGTCATGCGGATTCTCGACAAGCAACGTGTGCTGTTCGGGCTTGGAGACCTCGGCTTGGCCGACGACACGCTCGCGCGATTCAACATCCTTCTCGCGAAGCCCAACGGGATTATCCTTGTCACCGGGCCCACCGGAAGCGGCAAAACCTCTACGTTATATGCATCCCTTCAAAAAATAAAAGACCCTAAGATCAATATCGTCACAATCGAAGACCCCGTTGAATACCAGCTTCCCGGAATAAACCAGGGCCAGATCAACCCGAAGGCGGGGTTCACATTTGCCGGAGGCCTCCGCTCGATATTGCGCCAGGATCCGGACGTGATCATGGTCGGCGAGATTCGCGACTACGACACCGCCGAAGTGGCGATCAGAGCTGCTTTGACCGGGCATCTTGTTTTCAGCACTCTCCACACCAACGATTCCGCCGGAACAGTGACCCGTCTGATCGACATGAAGGTAGAGCCTTTCCTGGTGGCAAGCTCGGTCATCGGCATCATGGCTCAACGCTTGGTGCGTGTCATTTGCAAGGAGTGCAAGGAAGAGTTCGTTCCAAGCACCACGATGATCAAATCCAGCAAACTGCTCTACCAGGGAGGAAAGACCAAGGTTTTCCTCGGAAAAGGTTGCGACAAATGCAATCATACCGGATACAAGGGCCGGACCACGATCGCCGAACTTTTGGTTCCAAACGAGCGCATTAAGGAACACGTCGTCGAGAGAGCTCCGGCGAGCAGCATAAAGAATGAGGCCATGAAGGAAGGGATGCGCACTCTTCGCCAGGACGGTCTGTCGAAGGTTCTTCTCGGCGTCACCACCCTCGACGAAGTGATAAGGGTTTCCGCCGACGACGAGATCTGATTGTACAAAAGTGCCTATCATCTCAATAATTCGGGGAAAACATGGGAGCAGCCCGGTGGGCGTAACACGCCCGACCGCGGGGGATGCGCCTCGCGAGTTTGTGCCCCCTTTATTGAGAAGCGCGACTAACAATGTCCGCTAAATTTCTCGGCCCGGCCCCAAATAGTTGACGCGGCATCTTGCCGCGTCGCAGCGGCTGGAAGCCGCTGCGACTTTTTCGCTGGATTCCGACAGAACATTTCAAAGCAGGC
>MNYA01000195.1 GCA_001872985.1 bacterium CG2_30_54_10
GCCCGACCGCAGGGGATGAGCCTCGCGAATTCACTTCGCGAGGCGAAGGGGGGCGCGTGCCCCCCTTTTTTGAGAAGTTACAAATCTCTTGCGTCAGGCATCTTTGGGTTTCCCCGAATTATTGAGTAGATGCGGAAAAATTTATTATCAGCGCGAATTTAGCCGGACCCTCGCCGAAAAGCCTCGGCGCCCAACTCGCCTCGCGCCGGCAAATGAGTGGTGAACGCGGTCATGCGTGGTGCCAACATGCCCAACCTGCCGAAAAAGGATCTTTTCGGCTAGGGTCTAGCCGGTAAAGCCACAAAGTGCCGTGCGCTCAAATGTTTGCATGTGAGGCTCTCGCAATATTCGTGTGCCACTCGGAATCTCATGTACCGATTCTCCGCAAACCCTTATCAAATCGCAGCCCATTTGTACCCGTTCATGTACAAACGCTACCAATGTTAGATTTTGCAAGAGCCTCCTGTGAGAAAAATTGGTGATTCGCACTACATCTTTTCTGGTTGGATGGAAAAGCGTCAAGGGCATCGGCTTTGGTTTGGCGGTTTGCCTTGTTACGATGATGTTGTTTGTCGATTTTACCTCCGTGAGGGCAGAAACGCGTATCGGATTCAGCTTGCGTTTAGGAAGAGGTTCGGGGCCGGTTTGGATCGGGGAAGAGTTGCAGGTGCTTGTAAAACGAATTCAGCGTGAGAGGGAGGCCGCGTTAAGGGATCTTGATAAATCAGGCCGGATTTTGCAGCCTCCTCCAATTGTTGATTTCCCGCACTGGGCACGCTGTCAGGAGATCGCGCAGGGATCGCGGCCAGACATGCTGGTCGTGAGGATGAATCTGGCGGGGATCAAGGCTGCGGTAGGGATTTTGAAGGGAACTTTTGACGGCGACCATGAGGACCGGCTGATGGAGGGTTTTCCCAGCGGGTTTTCACCCGGGGATTGGGGTGGAGAGATTCTTTCTGATTTCCGTTTTATGGGGATGTCCAAAGCAGATCGGCTGAAAGTTTTGAAGCGGCAAGAGGGGTGTGTCCGGGAGCTTTTCACCGATCTGAGAGATGAAATCAACCGGGATGTTGTCTGGGATCACCACAAATGGGAACGAGCTCGTGGCGGTTCGGACGCGGTTGCGGTGAACCGCGCGGCCTGGAACCTTTGGATCAGCCTTGGTTGCCCAGGGAAGAACTCTCTCAAACGATAGCGAGGCCACTGCGGGAGTGGGTCCTAGGCTCAGTTGCGTTTGACGATCAGAAGGGTCACATCATCAGGAAAAGGGCCCGGGCCTTTGAAATCGCGAAGGGTTTTTTCCATTACCTCCAGGATTTTGTCGAGGGGCTTGCCACTGCGGATCAGCCCGGAGAAAAGGTTGTTCAGGTGTGGGAATCCAAAGAGGGTATCGTTGGGACTGGGACACTCGACAAATCCATCGGAATACATCAAGAGTGCATCGCCGCGTTCCATGGCGGAAGTGAGCGGGAATGCCCTGCGGTTTTTTTTAGCGCCGAGAGGCATGGATGGCATGGCAAGCTCTTCCAGGGAGTCAGTTGCCCGCCGGTAGAGCAGTGGGTAAGGGTGTCCGGCATTCTCTGCGTTGATTTTGCCTGTTGATGGCTCCAGGACGAGGTAGCACAATGTCATGAACTTTTGCCGTGGTTTGAGTTCACGGTAGAAGAGGCGGTTGAGGTTTTCCATGACCTGTGCAGGAACCGTCCAGCCGGTGAGGGATTGGTAATCAACCGTCGCTTTTGCCATCGCCATTGCCAATGCGGCCGAAATTCCGTGGCCGGTGACGTCGCCCATGATCAATGCCCATTTATCTTCGCTGATCTGGAATACGTCATGATAATCACCCGCCAAATCGGTTGCGGGGAGGCGCATGCAATCAATGGAGTAACCTTCAGGATGGGGTGGATTCATCGGAAGAAGGCTTTCCTGAACCACTCTGCCGTATTGGAGCTCTTTCAACTCGCCAAGAAGTGTGTTGAAAGCCTCGGCAACCAAGCCAAACTCATCCTTTCGGCGCACCGGAATGCGGAATGTGGCATCGCGGACTCTGATGGCTGCAATTCCATCCGAAAGGTCACCGATCGGGACGATGAAGAAGGAAGATATCAGCGTTGCTCCCAAAAACGAAACGATCAAAGAGAAAAGCACGGTGGCGGCGAGGCGCCATTTGATCAGGGAGAGTGTCTGCAAGCGTGAGGCGACGGGGACCAGGTCGGCTAAAATGAACATTCCAAGGGTGATTTCCGGCTTTACGGTCACCCAAAAACGGCCGTGTGGAAGTTCGAGTTCGCGGAAAAGGACGCGCCCGGTTTCCAGGCTTCTGGCGCAAGCGCGAAGGAGGGGGAGCCATCCGGGCGCGGAGACTCCAGGCAGGGTCCGAAAGCTTGTGGATTCTTCTCCCATTTCGACTGCAAGGCGGAGTGGATTTGCCGGAGCACCGCGGACAAGTGTGGTTCTAATGTATCCCTCGTAGAGGTATTCAATTTGATGGGTCACCGCGATAAACGCGGGTCCTGTGGCAAGCTCATCATAGATATCCCAGTACCAGAGGCAGGGGTTGACCCCCATTTTGAACGTCCAAACCTTTCCAGGCTGGCGAAGAAGTGCGGCGAGGCCCATATCATCACTCGAGAGGAGCTCTTCTCCCATCAATTCTTCGGCGGAAATTTTTTCATTTGCCGTCCCTAGACGGCTTGGTGCGTGCCTTCTGATTGCCACCCGACTGAACAGGTCCATGGCATGGCTGACGCCATGAACCAGTGGGTCGTCCGTGCTGAAGAACAGCTTCCCGGCCGAATCCCGGATCTCGAATCTTTGAATGGCACGATTTTTTACGAGACGATTTACGCGGCTCTCGAGTTGAGGAAGACGAAGCTGGGTGGCCGATGGGGAGTTGCGAAGCGATATAGAGATTTTTTTAAATTGCTCAACGCCGGACTTGTACCCTTGCTCCAGTTGGGACAGGCGGGAAAGGCTTTCGCGGCCGGCTTCTGAAAGGAGAAATTCCCGGCGGTCCATGAGGCCGATGGAACCCAGGATGACGGCGATCCCGAGGGGGAGGACGGTTGCCAGGGCGAAGAGGAGGCCCAATCTGGTTCGGATGCTGAGGGATTCGAGACGATCGGAAATGTTCAAGCCAGGCTGCAGTTCGATCTGGGCAAGGATGAAGAGCAAAAAGAAAACCACCGAAATCAGGTAACCCGAGAAGACCAGACTTTCGATCGGCCCGGTCAGACCGGTCGCCGGGAAAGTTTTTGCGCTGCACCAAACGGTTCCTTCGCGGCCCTGGCAGAAGATCCAATTGAAACCTCGGTATTGAGTTTGATTGCGTCCCTCGGCAACGGTCTTTTGCAAGGCAATCCGCATATCTGTTTTAGTTGTTCCGGCAGGTGGGAACCATGCATTTGCGGGCGGCAAAGCTGCTCCGGCATTTGGAGGAAGTCGCTTCCTGATGGCGGAAAATCGGGTCTGAAAGTCGGGCGGTTGTGGAATGACGATAAAAAGACCGAGACCGTTGGGTAATTCCTTCCAGATATAGGCTCCGCGATTGCTTTCGCCATTTGTTCCGTGGGTGAAACGGCGGAGTTTTCCTTTGGAGTTGAGCAGAAGTTCGAGTCGATTGCTGGGTCCAAATATCGTCAAAAGTGCCTGATTGTTTTTGCGTTGCGCAATTTTGAAATCTTCACCCAAACGGTTGAGATCGATCAGTATGGTTTCAAACGTCGATCGGAAGGCGGCGTTATCAGGAAAGGTACGTGTAAGTTTGCGATTTTGGTAAATGTAGGCGGAACAAGGAATTCCCCAAACTTTAGAAAACGCGTGATAAAATCTGGCGACCTCAACGGAATCCGGCCCTTTGCTTCGGAGGAGGCGCCAGAATGCGTTGATTCGTTTGATAAGATAAAAAGCAACGGAGCTTTCGGAGACGCCGAGGTCGAGTTCTGATTCAAGCAGGGCCAGCCGTTCCCTTTCAGCGTGTTCCTCGAATCTGCCCATCGTGTAAGATCCGATGATTGCCAAAAGCAGGAAGGGGATGCCGAGGAAAAGGAGAAAGAGCCTCCCAAAGCCGGAACGGAAAACTTTTGCCTGATTCATTTGCTTGTCTCGGCGGGGCCGGCGGCCGGCGCTACGAGATTGGAAGAGGGCGCTGCTTCAGGTTCTACGGGTTTCCGGATGATGGCGAAAGCAGTCAGATCGTCCTCGTGGAGGGGGCCGCACCACTCAGCGTGTTTCGTGAAAAGCGCCGATATCCAGTCGTCGGCGCCAGGCTTGCGGAGGGCGCATGCCCACTCGCCGACGCGAAGGTGGCCGATCTCCTTGCCGGAATGGTTGTGTGCTTCGACGAATCCGTCGGTCAGGCATACAAGCCTCTCGTCTGGCTGAAATTGCATTCTGATCGGACCGGGTTCGGCGGAGGCAGGGAAGTTTCCTGATTCTGAAGAAGTTGACCCGATCCATTTGCAGGAGCCATCAGAGCTGATGAAAAGAGGGTAGATGTTTCCGCGGACAACGAGATCGAGGGTGTGGGAGGAGGGATCAAGAATCCCGCAGACGACCCCTGAGAACTGCCTGGCGGCGTGTTTCCTGCGAAGCATTCGGTCGAGGTCGGTGGTGAGGGAATCGGGGTAGAGGGCTTGTCCCTGGCTCCAGTGAAAGGTGATAGCCCTGGAGAAGGCCATTAAAAGAGCCGATCCGACTCCGTGGCCGGTGATATCGCCGACGAGGAAAACGATTCGGTCTCCGGCCAGGATAAAGCAGTCGAGGCAGTCACCTCCGAGGTCGGAGGCGGTTTCGAGGCGGCCGTGAAGGGAATAGCCGGGGGGTTGTGGGAAGGTTTGCGGCACCAGGCCTTCCTGGACGCTTCGGGCGAGCTGAAGATCGTGTGAGTCGATCATCATTTCGTTGAATGCGGCGAAGAGATGGGCGATCTCGTCATTTCCCGCCACCGGAAGCCGGAAATCAAAATCGCGGTGGGTGAGCGCGGTGACAGCCTCTTCGAGGTGTCCGAGGGGCGAAAGAAACTGGCGCGAAATTCCAAAACCCATGAGCCCGATGAGCCCGAAAAAGAAAAGCGCACCGAGGGAAATTTTCCGCCAGACGCTCTGAATACGCTCGCGGAGGAGGTCATCCGGATAGAAAGCGATGAGGCAATGGTTTGACAGTTCAGGGCATGGAATAGCCACGGCAAAACCACCCGAACCGGGTTGGCCGATGCTTCTGTTGATTGGTCTTCCGGTGATCCAACTGGCGAAGGCCATCTGGTTGATTTCTCGAGCGAGGTTTCCCGGGGGAGGGATCGTCCAGCGGAAATCGGGAACCTCCAGGGCGTAGAATCTCATCCAGACGCCCTCGTATGCGAGCCGGCGGGTGTTACGCCGTTGAAGGTAATTCGACACCATTTTGGAAAGGGAAACTAGAACATCCACGTAAGCGACCGGCCCAACTCCTTTAGGGGGATTCAGGAAGAAAAAAAGGAAGCGGGTGGCGCCCATTTGAAGGGTCTGCAATTGCCCCGGGTGATTGAGAAAAGTGGAAAAACCCATGTCGTCGCGCCGAACCATGTTGTCGGCGAAAACATTTGCCGGATAAGATGCCTCGTCGATTCGTTCGGGGAAATACCGTTCGACCGACCGCCGTGCCATTGCCCGTACCATTGTTTCCCGGGTGCCGCCGAAGTCAGTACCTTGTGAAAAAAGGAGATGGCCCCCGGCATCGCGCATCTGAAGAACATTAACAAGCTTTCGCTTGTGAAGCCTTCGGAACATTTCCTGACGCCCAGCTTCGTTGGCAAGCCCGGCAGGGTGGGAGGTAATGGCGCGAACCGATACTGCGCATGAAGCCACGAAGCCATTAAATTCCTGGGCTACATTTCGGATTGCCTCGTCCTGGACTGCCTGGATACGTGTTCCAAGAACTGTCTGGAAAACCTGAACGATGTCCAACGAACCAAGGGCAATCCCGAGCAAGGGGATCAGGGCGGCGGCAAGAAAGAGCCCGAGGAGAATTTTTCGAAGGGTCAGCCCCGCCGAGATTCCGAAACCGAAGATCAAAGACAGCCCCCCGATCAGGCCGATGAAACCTGAAACCCGAACGAGGGTTCTGATTTTTATCATGGCATCCAGGGGCGGTTGAAATGCGGCATAGACGATTCGCCCTGAAGTGGTTTCGAGGAAAGACCACCAATAGCCTTCCGATTCGCCATCCTGTGTCTGTGTGTGTTGAATGGCCTTCCAGGCGGGCCCGGCCAGAGGATCGTCGGAACTGCCGAATCGTTTCCAGGAATCGGAATTTTGGTTTCCCAAGCCGCTGAATTTGGCTGAGAGGCTGTTCGAAGTTCGACCGGCCAAAAAATTGCTGAATGCAGCATTCTCAGCGGGGAGGATGGGGCAATGAAGCATAATTCCGCCTTGAGGCCACCTGTTCCAAAGGAAATATCCTTGCCCGGTTTTCGAAAAGACCTCAATCGCTTTCCCCTTATCGCGTCGGAGGATGGCGAGGTCTCTTCCGTCGCCGAAAAGGAAGGGAATTTTTTTGTCGATTTTGCGTCGGAAGTTGTTTAGGAGCGCCTCTGCCTTTGCATTCAAGCCCTGGTACAGTTGTTTCATTATCCATTGATTTGGGGCGTTCGCGGGGAGGGACTCGATAAGGTCTCCAGCCTGGTTGAAAACAAAAGCGGTGATTTGAAGGCTCCAGACGGAACGGAGCTTTTCAATACTTCCGCGGAGTTTGGGAAGTGAAGCTGTGTTCCAGGGATGAAATAGTCGCCTGATGCGGGTTTGGGTGAAGAATTCGGGGTCGGTTTGAATCGCAAGTTTCTCGACGATGTTCCGGCATTCGGCGGCGAAGGTTTCCCGGTTGTTGGCCAACCTGTTGTCCAGCCAGGCTTCGAAGCCCAGGAACAACGAGACCATCAGTACTATCAGCTGGATGGAAATATTAAGAGTTTCCCTCCAGCCTTTCGCCGGCGTTTGTGACATGCTTATCCTAACTTCGTTTTCCGCTCCATGATACCTCAAATCGTAACTTTTCAAAAAGAGGGGGAATGCGTCACCAGCAATTCTCGGTGAGTTGAAAAATGCCTGAATCAATCAACGGTTTCGTGGGTTTCCAAAGAAACGTGCAACTTCTTCAGAACTATCATCTTTGGGGAAATATTCGCGCTCTGTCATTGCGAGGAGGCAGCGCCGACGAAGCAATCTGGTTCAGCGGGATTGCTTCGCTTCGCTCGCAATGCCAACAAGTGGCTGAAGTTCAGCTGATTTTGGTAACCCCAAAATTATCCGATTCATCCAAGTAGCAAGCGCAAGCGCAAGCGCAAGTTGTAAATATATTAATTTACGGATCCTAACTCTTTTCCCAGTGCAAGGCTGCCTCATAAAGGCTCCCTTCGCTTTCTTTGCTTTCTTCGATCAGCGGTAGTTCAATGAGGACTCTCCGGCCTCTCTGGCTCACGTTCAATTCATTTTCCATATTTATCACCAACAATAATTGGAGGTCAGGTAGAGGGCATTTTAATCGTATTATAGGGGGAACATTATCCTTATTGCCAGGACAATGCTGCGATAAAATACTGCAATAAAATCCTTGACAATTGTTGCGAACGGCCTCAGTATAAGGAAAGAGGATCTAATTTTATTTCACGGAGGAAAAAAAATGACTAGATCGAAGGGCTTCACCTTATTGGAGTTAA
>MNYA01000280.1 GCA_001872985.1 bacterium CG2_30_54_10
TTTGAATTTGTAAACAACTCGGGCTGTGTTTGAATGCCCGAAAAGTGGCGGAGGCTTGAGAGCCTCCGCTGCAGCGGGTGGAAGCCGCTGCCACTTTGAGCCGCCACGTTGCGCGAAGGTCACCCACCACCTTGCAACATCTCCCGTGTTACGGGAGAGGGCCGGGATAAGGGTTTTCAGGGGATCACCCCATATTTCCGGCCGAGCTCATGGAGCATGGTCATTGCGAACTCGATATCCTTCGAGGTGTGGGTCGCCATGAGTGTGAGCCGGATGCGCTCGGTTCCGGGGGCGACAGCCGGAAACTCGATCAGTGAAATGAAAAGACCCCGCTCGTATGCTTCCTTGACGATCGCATAGGCCTTGTCGCGGTTTCTAATGAAAATAGGAACTATCGGCGCATCGGCTCCCCCGAGTTCGTAATTCATTCCGAGTAGACGCTCCCGGACAATGCGAGTGTTTTCGTGCAACTTTGCAACCAGTTCGGGGTGGGTCTCGATAACATCGAGGCTTCCCATGCAGGCTGCGACGGTCATCGGAGCTACGGCGGCGGTGAACATTCCGGGACGGGCGAAATGGCGGAGCCATGCGATCAACTGCCTGCTTCCAGCGATGAATCCGCCATAACAGCCGAACGCTTTGGAAAATGTTCCCATGACGATCTCGACTTCCCCTTCTACGCCGCAGTATTCGAGAGATCCGCGGCCGAACTTTCCGACAGCGCCAGTTCCATGGGCATCATCGACAAGAAGGATGGCGCCATATTTTTTGCACAGATCGACGATCGGCCTAAGCGGTGCGATCTCGCCATCCATGCTGTAGACTCCATCGATCGCGACGAGCTTCTGCCCGGGTTTTCCCTGAACTTCCTTGAGACAGCGTTCCAGGTCGGCCATGTCGGAATGCTTGCAAACGAGCCGCTGTGCCCGGCTGAACCTGGCCCCATCGATCAGGCTGGCGTGGTTGAGCTCATCGCCGATGAACCAGTCGCCCTTGCTGAGAAGTGCAGTCAGAACGCCGATGTTGGCCGAATATCCTGAAGGAAAAAGCATCGCAGCCTCGCAGTGCTTGAATTTGGCAAGGCGTGCCTCGAACTCCTGGTGGAGAAGGGTGTTTCCGTTGAGCGTTCCGGGCCCGGCCATTCCGACGCCCCATTTGTCGATTGCCGCCTTGGCTTTAGCCACCACTTCGGGATGGGTGGTCAGGCCAAGGTAGTTGTTGCTGGCCATTATTACCATGTCCATTCGTTGCCCGGTCTCGAGAGTCACGGCCTCAATATGATTCGTGCTCGCGCTGGTGGTGGTGCGGAAAAAAAGGTAGAGCTTTTGCCGCTTAGCCTCCTCGATCACCTGATAAAAGTGTTCGATTTTTTGCGGAAGCGGAATGGAAGTGTCTGCCAGGAATGCCTTTACATCAAAGTGCGCTACGTCCATCGGGGTTTACCTCGTTTTCGACAAGTTGTACAATCTCATTTGAAACATCATTTTCAGAACGGTCCGCGGAAACGATGCGCCATCCTTCGCGGCCCGCCTGCCGGAGAAACATGTTCCTCAATCGGCTTTGGAAGGCGACAAATGTGCTTTCCCCGGGGGTCTGGAAACCGCATTCGTAGGGCGTGACCGAAGGCTTCCGCTTCCAGGCGGATTCAGGCGGCAGGTCGAGCATGACGGTAAGTTTTGGGGGAGGGAAGCATGACGCGATAGCCAGAAGCCAGTCGATGCCGGTGTTATGAAGTGCCTCCGTGAAGGCGTATTTGTACCAATATCCGTTCGCAAGAATCAGTTTCGGGTTCGCCATACGTGTAAGTTCAAGTGACTCCAGAAGGCCATGGAACATGAAAAGCGCCCGTGGGCCGCCATGAAGGAGGCCGAGATACTTATGTACTGCTGTTTGGTCCGAAATGAATGGATGGGTCTTGAATCTCGGGTTTTGCGAAATTTCCCATACGTGCAATTGTGGTACAAGAATACCGTATCTATCCTGAAGATGCTTTCCAAGGCGGCGGATATGCGTGGATTTTCCGCAGCCGTCGATTCCAGTGAGGCACAAAATGGGCGGAAAACCCTCAGTCTGAGGCAACCCATCGTTATGGCTCACAGCGCTTCTCGTCTGATGGCGGTGTCTAACATTCGATGCACCCTCTCCCGAAATAGGTGAACGGGCTACTTTTCCTCACGAAGCCGGATTCGCCGCGATCGTTCGGAATGACAAACAATGCCGTTATTTCAACCGAAGGGAAAAATCTCTTCCGCCAAGAACTGCCGGGTCGCCCCGAATTATTGAGGAGATACCATTCGATAACCATTTTCCAAGAGATTATAACAAATTGGCCGTCATTCCATGAAGGAAATGAAGAGGCAAAGCAGAAAAATTTGCCAAAGCGCACAGGACCCCCAGAGGGCAAAGAGCGCACAGAACACGCGCAGAACACACAGAGAAAGCCGGAAAATGGAAAAGGGAAAAGGGAAAAGGAAGGGCCGATAAAATTCAATGCGCTTCTGAATGCCTTTCCCCTTCAGGGTTGCACGGTGACGGAGGTTCCAATCGGGACGTTCCAGAAAATTTCCTCAATGTTCGAGTTTGCCATGGCAATGGTTCCTTCGGTCCAGTCCAAGTCGGACCCGTAGCCATGGATCCCAAAAGGGCCACCCAGCGCCGTGTTCCAGGGGGGACGGCTTTTTGCCATTCCTGCATCCAGGATGGCTTCGGCCTCGGTAGCGGTAATAATGCCTGCGCCGAGACCACGCGAAGCGTCTTCAGGTGACGGGTAGCTGAGCCCCAGGAAAAGGTGGTATCGGCTGTCTTCTTTTTTGTAACAGACGAAATACTCCCCTTCCGGAGTCTTGCCGTCCTCGGCACGCACTTTCTGGCCGATCGGGTCACGTCCGAGACCGATCGGGAAAGTTGCCAACACCTGATCGCGATCGGAAAGGATGAGAACCCTACTGGTTTTTTTGACCAGCATCTTGAGGGCGAGGATGTCTCGTGTTTTTCCGAGGATATCAAGACGTTGCTGAAACCTAGCCTCTCCCCGGGCTTTGCCTTTTCCGAGAATGACGCTGCAAAGTTCCTGCAGGTAAAAGCGACTGCCTGGAAAGAAAAGCAGGTAGGCAAAAAGAACGATTGAGCCGAGCGTGCCTGCAAAAATCAATGGCACAAACCACCTCTTAATAGTATGTACCATTTAAAAAGCTGGCACTCTATTCGAGCCCAAGCAGTCGTCCAAGATCGCAGTATCCGCCTTCCCAATCGGGACGCAGGCCAAAAGGCGATTCACGCACTCTGGTGAACTTCGTTCGAAGCAAAAACATGGGGATTCCCGCGGCTTTTGAAACAACATCCTTACCGAGATCGTTTCCAACCATGAGGCATTTTTCCGGAGGCAGATTAACGTGAGAAAGCAGTTCCCGGAAGAAACGCGGATCCCCTTTCTGGCTGCTGTATAACTCGCTTCCGGTCACATGCACGAACCACGATGGACGGAACCCTCCCATTGCAAGTCTTTGCCGATTGAAATTTGACGGCATGACTGGGCTGGTCGCAACCGCATGGCGAAATTCCCTTTTAGCCACAAGTTTTCGGATAAGTTCACGGGCTTCCGGAATCGGCCGGAAAAACCATCCGACAGCCTGTTCCACTTCAGGGGTTGCAAGCATTTCCCGGGTTGCGGCGGCCATCTCCTCTTCAGACTTGCTCAAGGAGGCGGCCATCAGGCGGTTGAAAAAACGGTCATTGCAGGTGGGTCCCGGATTCCCGAGCATTCGGCAATACGCACGGGCCGTCGCCACGATTGCCGCGAAGACAGAAACATCCAGGGCGAGGCGTCGAATATATGCCAGCGCGAGATGGCCGATCACCCGAAGACTGCTCCAGTATGCGAGAGTTCCGTCGAGATCCCATAAGATCATTTCCGGCTTCCAACCCTTGTCAGGCATCGCTCTTGGCCTCCTTCGCCGCACTGACGGTACCGCGAAATCCGTCAACATCGAGTTGCTGGCCGTTCTTCACAAGATCCCAGAGGCCGGGAATCGAAAGAACGGCTGGAAGCCCGTATTCCCTTGCAGCGACCGCGCCGTGAGATAACAAAGCGCCGGTTTCCGCCGCAATCCCGGCCGCGAAAGGAAATGCGACCGCGAAAAAAGGATCCGGCGACCGCAACACAAGAATGTCTCCGGCCCGGACATCGTTCAAATCATCGGCATCAGCCAGCTTGCGGGCCGGGCCGCCGGCGATGCCCGGAGATGCAGCTAATCCGCACCAGACATTCGAGGATGATAGCGACGACGGAACATCGCCCATCCGCGGTGGTCCCACCCGACAAGCTCGTTCGAAAGCCCGCTTCCGCAGAGCAACCAACCCTCGCAGGTGCTTCGGATGCTTTTGGAACAGAACCTCGCGTACCTCCGGGTCGGTCAGCCAGAAAATATCTTCCGGGTCGGAAAAGCAACCTCGGGAAACCAATTCCTTGGCCAATTTTGCAATCAGAAGCCGGGTAGGGGGAATTGCCAGACCGGTGAAAAAATGATGTTCCTCGTCGATTGTCAGGAATGTCCTGAGCGTTTCCGTAAGGAAATCAGCCAGATTTCTTGCATTTGAGCTTTCGAACAAACCCGTTTCGAGATTCTCCCATGCAATCTTCGATGCTGTCTTCGCTGAAGCCTCTGACGTACTCTGCGAGGCAATCTTCGATGCAGCCTCCGATGCAGCCTCTGATGCAGCCATCGATGCAGCCTTCGATGCAGCCTTCGATGCAGCCTCCGATGCAGCCTCCGATGCAGCCATCGATGCAGCCTCTGATGCAGCCTCCGATGCAGCCTCCGATGCAGCCTCTGATGCAGCCTCTGATGCACCCTGCGATGCAGTCTCCGATGCACTCTGGGAGACAATCTTCGATACGCTCTGGGATACGCTCTGGGATGCGCTCTGGGATGCGGCCTTCGCTACAGTCTTCCCGACGACGAACAAGGGATCCGTGCCAGATCCGCCTGAATGCGCCATCCATTGCGCGGGCGGCAGCCTTTCCCCATCGTGGAGATCGTGGGCCGACCCACTTTCAGACGAGCGCAGGAAGTGAATGAATGAACGGGGATCTTCACCCCAAGTCGGTTGGCGTAGATCCCAGCCGGGGGCTAAATGCCCGAACTCACTGAGGAAGTCTTTGAGGCTGTCTTGCGCCTGAGATGGCCACTCGGAGGGCTCGTCCCCGGGAAGATCCCTCACGATAAAGCGCAGGGAACGAACCCGCCGATGGAATTCCAAAGTCGCATTGTGCTCCAAGCCCGAACCCAGGAGTGCTGGAATCCTTGCAGGATCGGGCATTCCGGCAAGGCGAGACAATTCCACCAGCATCATGGATGCAATTTCCCGAATCGCGAAAATAACAAGATCTGGTTTTATGTACAATATCATTTCCGTCCGAAGCCGGTCACCCTCGGAGAGAAGCTCGGAAATGGTTTCAGCATTTTTGATGCGCTGGGTGATCTCTGAAACCTGCGTCTTGAACCGGGAAAGAACACCCGGCCATGCGGATCGCACCTCACCACCGATGCGTTCTAGAAACCTCTGAACCGCGCCACCGGCCAAAGTCAGCACCGGAGATTCAATTCTATTTCCAAGCCGGGTGATGAATTGGGCGGGTCTTGTCGCGAATTTCTTCAGTTCGCGGATATTTTTCATGAACCCTTTTCCGCTGGTCAATGCGCACAGAAGCTCGCGGAATAATGAGAGTTGTTCTCTCCGTGTGAGTCGTATCTTGAAACGGCTTTTGAAATCGAAGGCGGCTTCATTTGCAAAAATCCAGCCATCGACGGAACATGCCAGTTGTTCCCCCGCCGGAATCGGCATTCCCATGAAATCCGCGAAAGCCCGCACACCCTGATCGAAAACCTCGCGGATGTTGCTCCATCCAAGTGGGCTGAGCGGAAATGGGTATCGCTCCGCCGTTAACTTTCGGCTCCAGTGAATTTCCGGTGAGGGGGTCGAGATCATCGCAGTTACCGGCCGAACCTGCAGAATGACCAATCCCTCGCTATCGAAGGCCCACTCAACATCTGCCGGACATTCCAAAATTTCGGCAAGTGTTGAAACAGCCCGGGCTACCGGATTGAGCCTGTTTTCCCCGAAAACATCCGCTTTTCCCACCACCCCGCCCACTTCCCGCGGGGAGATGGATTCGCCAAGAAAGTCTCTCTGAGCACGTTCTGGCGGAAAACGCATTGAATGCTTCTGGCTTCCGGCCGTCGGCTTTTGACTTCTGACTTCCGGCTTCTGACTTCCGGCTTCATGGAGATGTTCCGACGGAAGACGCATTGAATAGCAGTTTTGGAGATCGTGACTTTCGTAAGCAAGAGAGGAGATAGGAACCTCCCATCTTTGCGGGGTTGTCGAGAGGCCGGGAACTCCCTCAACGACCACTGATTCGCCTGCAGAAAGCGGGTTTTGGGAAAATGCTATCCCGGACCAGAGCGCAACGATCTGCGGTTGAATCAACAATGCCAGGCGGACCGTCGTGGGATCGATGTTCCTGGCCGCGCAATATTTCAGGAAAGGAGCCTGAAACGGCGCAAGCCATGCCGCTTTGATCGCGGCCAAAATTGAGGCAGGCTGTTTCGAAACCCCTGGAACTGAAACCAGTTGCCCCGCGAAACTTGCATCGGTGCCGTCTTCCAGATCAGCCGACGAGCGGATCACAAGCTTGTTCCAGGTATCTTCGGCGGGAATATCCGATAGGAGCCGTTCGCATGATAGATCGTTCAAAAGCAGCGCGGCCTTGGAAGCCAACCGCCCGGCTGCGTCCATCACAACGCTCACTGAACCCGCCACCTGCACCAAATCGGCTGTTTCACGCCAGACGGCAACGAACTGCGGCGTTCCGAAAACCCCTCGGAATACGCTCGCGGGAACCACCATTGTCCCGGGAATCCTGAATCCGCCGGCCTCCGCCCGGAAGAGCCCCGAGCCTTTCCCCCCGGCCTCGGTCACGCCCGAATCTGAAATCAGGGCACGCAGCGGAAGGGCGAAAACATCGCTCAATCGAAACCTTCCATGAATCGGTTGATTCGGGCTTCCTCCTGCCCCAGTTGTTCCTTCAATTTTGCCATCTTTCCACGTTCGTGGCCGGCGCCGGAGAGGAAGCCGGAAAAGAGCTCAACGGCCGATTTAACAAGCAACAAAATAAAAATTGCCGGGCCGTAATCGCGGCCGACCTCTCGGGCAGTGCGATAAAGATTCATCAGATACAACCAATGAAGCGACTCTTCACCGGGGCTGGTAGCGTTAGTTCTCCAAACAACCGCCTTTGGCGGAAATACCATTTTCTTCCAAAAGGTACAAAGCCATTTGAACTTGAGGAGGAACCGATCCTCATACGAGAAAGCCAGATAAGCCTTCTCGATCTGCGAGGAGTAGGTGCTTCGGGTCATCAGCAAAAGATCCTTTCTGGAGGCCAGGTTTTCGGTGTCCCGGATCACAAACGCATCAGCCAGTGTTTTCATGGATTCAAACAGCGCCCGGGGGACCCCCGCTTCATAGATTGTCTCCGTCAGTCGAAGCGGACGGAAGGCCGCGGTCTGGGTTCCTGCCATCTCTACCATCCGGCCGAAAGCGGGCCAATCGAAATCCGGATTTCCACGAATGAGATTCGCGAAATCCCCGAGTTCCTTGAGGCCGGTTTTATAATAA
>MNYA01000206.1 GCA_001872985.1 bacterium CG2_30_54_10
ATGCCGCCCTGCGAATAAAAAAGGCTTTTCGGCGAAGGTCTAGCAAGTTGACGGAGAAAAACCTGGTAAAACTGTCATTGCGAGCGCAGCGAAGCAATCTCGTGAACGGGAAGGGATTGCTTCGTCGCTGCGCTCCTCGCAATGACAGATTGAAAGGCAGTTTATCGGTCAAATTGCTACAGTCTCAGAAGATACCTTAATTTGATCTCGTGGTGAAATTTTTGTTTTGGCCCTTGCACCCAAGGCATGAAATTGGTATATTGAGTATATGAGCAAGTCATCACATATCGAGATATCCGAGCTTCTGGCTCCCGATCGGCTGAGTGATGTTGCGGAGTTGTTCAAGGCGATGGGGGAACCGACCCGCCTCGGCCTGATGTGTCTGCTTCTTGATGGAGAGCAGCGAGTCGGCGACATGGCGGAACGTCTGGAGCACACCCCGTCAGCGGTTTCCCATCAGTTAAGGTTTTTGCGTGGAATGCATCTGGTGAAAGCACGCAGGGATGGCAGCAGCATCTACTATTCGCTTGCCGACGATCACGTCTGGAGTTTGGTTCAGGTGGCCTACGAACACGCTGAGGAGCCGCGCCGTGGCCGCTGAAAATTCAAAGAAGAGCGTGTCACATACGCATGTATGGCGTGTAGTTGGTCTCGACTGCCCAACCTGCGCGAAAGATCTCGAAGCTGCGATTCGCGAACAGGATTGGGTTTCCGAGGTCGAGCTTGATTTCATGGGGGGGATACTTCGGATGCTCTGCAATCTCGAATCGGGCTGCCTTTTCGCGCTGGAAGCCCTTGGGAATGAGCACGGAGTCAAGTTCTATGAAATGGATGGGCCACGGGTTCCTGAACCCCCTTCATACTGGCCCCAAGAGATCTGGATAATGGCCGGGTCAGGCGCTCCAATTCTGCTTTCCTACTTGTTTGAACGGCCATGGTTGTTGCTATTGGGAATGGCTGTGGCGGCCCTTCCCGTTTTGAAAAAAGCATTAAAAGAACTCGCAGGTTTACGCATCGGGATGAATTTCCTCATGGTATTCGCAGCCTTAGGAGCAGTCATGCTTGGCGAATGGAGCGAAGGGGCGATGGTTCTGTTCCTTTTCACCATTGCCAGGTGGCTGGAAAAGGTTAGCGGGGAAAAAGCCCGATCGTCGATCGAAGCCCTCAAGCTGCAGTTGCCGGCGAAGGCTCATCTGGCCCCAAAGGAAGGCGCGGAAACCGACGTAGCCGCCACCTGTGTGCGCGTCGGCGACCGTATCAGAATAAAGCCCGGAGAGAGGGTTCCCCTTGACGGGATAGTCTTGGAAGGGGCTTCCCGCCTGGATGAGAGCACTCTGACTGGTGAAAGCCTTCCGGTGATGAAAGAACCCGGAGCGGATGTTTTTGCCGGAACCTACAACCAGGAAGGCGCGGTCGTTTTGGAGGTTTCCCAGACAGCGGATTCTTCGCGGTTTTCCAGGATCATGCTCTCGGTCCAGAAGGCGCAGAGCATTAAAACCCGTTTGCAAAGCTCAATTGAGCGATTTGCCGAGGTCTACACTCCGATGGTGGTGGCGATGGCAATCGGTGTCGCGATCTTTCCGCCTTTGATCGGACTCGGGGCGTTTTCGGGCTGGGTTCATTCCGCGCTTGTGCTACTGGTGATTGCGTGCCCCTGCGCTCTGGTACTGGCTGCGCCCGTCACCCTCGTGGGGGCGATGGCGGCGGCAGCTCGATCGGGCATCCTGATTCGCGGAGGGGACGTTCTTGAATCAGCCGCGAGCGTGAAAGTCGTCGCCTTCGACAAGACCGGTACGATAACGGTCGGAGAGCCCGACATTCTGGAGCTTATACCAATCGCCCGTTGTGATGCCGCGAAGCTGCTTCGTTTGACTGCTGCACTGGAGGCCGGTTCCGAGCATCCGCTGGCAGGGGCTTTCCTTTCCCGATCGAATGCCGGGCGGCTTACATTACCGAAAGTTGGGGGTTTCGCCTCGGAAAAAGGCCAAGGGATAATGGGCGTAATAGATCGTGTGCAGTACCGGTTCGGTGCATCGAGCTGGGCTATGCAGGTCTGTAGCGGCTGGCCCGGGAAGTTACCGGCGGTTTCGGCGAGCTGCGTGAGCGTTTCGGTGCTTTGCGATTTGGAAGGGCCGCTTGGAATGGTATTTATGGGCGACCGCCTGCGCCCCGAAGCTGCTGAAGTAATTCGGTCGTTGAAAAGCCTCGGTGTGGGTCGAACCATCCTACTTTCGGGCGATCGTGAGGAAACAGCCCGCGAGTTTGGCGCCGCAGTCGGGATTGACGAGAGTTTTGGCCGGATTTCCCCCGAATGCAAAGGCGAATGTTTGAAAAGTTTCGCAATGCAGATCGGTCCGACGCTTATGCTGGGCGATGGAGTGAACGACACCCCTGCCCTTGCGGTGGCGGATGTCGGCGTCGCCATGGGCGCTAAAGGTGCGGATGCCGCTCTCCAGACCGCTGGAGCGGTCCTTCTTCACGACGATCTGAGAAGACTTCCGCTGTTGTTGGCAATTGCCGCCCGTTCGCGGAGATTGATCAGGCAGAACATCGGAATAGCTGTCGGTCTCAAGCTGATCGTGTTTGGCCTTTCGCTTGCCGGAATGGCCACCTTATGGATGGCGGTTCTTGCGGATACCGGAGCATCGGTTCTTGTCGTTGCAAATGGGCTGAGGGCACTCCGCTCGCCAAGGCTCGCCGCGAAAATGAAAAAGTAAAGCTGAAAAAGTAAAGCTTGATTTAGATCGTTTTGCATGGCAGAATTACTGGAGACGTATTCGAAAGAGCCAAAGGAACGTTGGGTGAGAGACGAGGATAAAAGCAAAGAACAACTTCTAGCGGAGCTGGCTGCTTTGCGTAAGAAACTAAGAGAACCCGCCGGAACCGTCGATGTTGGCGACCACAGCGATGTTGGCGACCACAGCGATGTTGGCGATGCGGGCGATGCCGACGGTGCGGGCGACGTTGGTGACATTGGCGGCGTTGGCGGCGTTGGCGACGTTGGCGACGTTGGCGGCGCCAGCGACCGTAAAAGAATCGCTGATGATCTTGAGAGGCGGAATCGCCAGCTCGAGGCCATGTTGCACATTTCTGAATCCGCCCGCTTGCCGGGGGATTTCGGGCTTGTTTTCAATTGTATTGTTGATGAGGTGGGCCGTGCGACCGATTTTGAGATGGTCACCCTCTCCACTTGCGACTCGACGGGAGAAAATATGCTTTTTCTCGCGAGTATCGGAATAGGCGTGGACCTCGGAGCGCATCCTTTCCTTGTTTCTATCGACCAAACCCTTTGTGGAACTGTAGTTCGAACCGGGTGTAAGATCATAGTTCCGAATGTCCAGGAATCTTCGGAACATTACAATCCAAAGTTGGAAAAGTTGGGCATTAAAACTTTTCTTTGTTTTCCGATTTCGATTAATGGTTCGATTTGGGGAGCTCTGAGCCTCGGCAGAAAAAGCGTATCCCCGATCGAAGAACCACTCGTAAAATGGCTTGTAAACCTGACAGATCAGATCGGTATTCTCATCAAAGGGAAAGAGAATGAAAGGGCCTTGAGGGAAAATGAGGCATTGCTTCGCGAAGTTCAAAAGCTTGCAAACCTGGGCCACTATGTTTTTGACATTTCCAAAGATTCTTGGAAGAGCTCGGAAACCCTCGACGAGATTCTCGGCCTGAATGATTCCTTCGAATATACCTACCAAGGCTGGGAGAGCCTTCTTCATCCCGAAGACAGAAATGAAATGATGAGCTACTTCCGGAACGTAGTCCTGCGGAATCGTCGCCCTTTTAACAAGGAGTATCGCATCGTAAGGTTTTCCGATCGCCAGGTGCGACACGTTCATGGTCTGGGCCGCTTGACCCTCGATGAAAAGGGCCGTCCAATCACCATGGTCGGAACGATTCAGGATATCACCGACCGCTGGGAAGCCGAAAAAACGCTCGCGGAGTCCGACAGAAAGTTCCGTACCTTATTCGAAAATTCAGGAGAAGGAATTCTGGTTGCCGACGCTGAGACCCAGAAATTCCTGTTTGCCAACCAAACAATTTGCCAAATGTTGGGTTATTCCCATGCTGAAATCATTCAAATGAGTGTTTCGGACATTCATCCGGCTCCAAAAGTTCAAAGTGTTTTAGCGGGGTTCGAAGCGCAGATCCGCGGCGAAACGATGAAGGCCCTTGATACGCCTTGCCTCCGCAAGGACGGTTCGACCTTCCAAGCCGATATTCTGACGGCTCTGGTGATGCTGGATAACCGGAAATGCAATGTGGGTTTTTTCACTGATATCACAGAGCGGTTGAAACTCGAGAGTGATAAACTCCAAATGGAGCGCCGCCTTTTGCATTCGCAGAAACTTGAAAGCCTCGGCCTTCTCGCCGGAGGGATCGCCCACGATTTCAATAACCTTCTGATGGCCGTGATAGGCCATGCGAATCTCGCTCGCCGTCGGGTCGATCCTGCCTCCCGCGGGATCGAAAACCTCCAGCAAATCGAGGTTGCTGCAGGAAAAGCTGCCGATCTCGCCCGACAGTTGCTGGCTTATTCGGGCCGAGGGAAGTTCGTCATCGAAACAATCGATCTGAGCAAGGTTGTACAAGAGATGCAACATCTGTTGGCCGTTTCCGTTTCAAAAAAAGCCGACCTTCGGGTTAATTTGGGTTCCGGGCTTCCCGCGGTTGATGTAGATCCCACGCAGATCCGCCAGATAATAATGAATCTGGTGATCAACGCATCGGAGGCTATCGGCGAAAAAAACGGCACGGTCAGCCTTTCAACTGGTTCAATTGATTGCGATGTCAAATATCTCAAGAATATGTGGTCCGACGACAGTTTGGTTCCCGGAGAGTATATTTTCCTTGAAATCGGAGACACAGGGTGCGGCATGGACAAGAATACCCAGGCGCGTATCTTCGACCCTTTTTTCACGACAAAGGTCAGCGGCCGGGGTCTGGGTTTGGCCGCAGTAATTGGAATTGTCCGCGGGCATAAAGGTTTTGTAAAGGTTTACAGCGAACCGGGGTGTGGGTCGACTTTCAAGGTGTTTTTCCCCGCCTCCAGCCACTCGGTTTCCGCAAATTCGAATGATGCCGGAAAAAGTGATTGGTCCGGAACCGGAAGGATCCTGCTCGTAGACGACGAGGAATCCGTTCGGGATGTCGGAAAGGCGCTTCTTCAAGAACTTGGGTTTGAGGTTGAAACAGCAGTCGATGGCTTTGATGCCCTGACCCGGTTCAAAAATAATCCAGGCGTTTTCAAATGCGTCATCCTCGATCTGACAATGCCGAGGATTGATGGCGAGGAAACGTTTATTGAATTGAGGAAACTTCGGGCGGACATCAATGTGGTAATTTCGAGCGGCTACAACGGGCAAAATGTCATGCGTAAATTTTCCGGCAAAGGGAAGGCGGGATTCATTCAAAAACCGTACAATCTTTCCGATCTACGGAAGGTTCTTCGCGAAATTTTCGATGCCGGCAATTTGTAACTTCTCAAAAAAGGGGGGCACGCGCCCTCCTTCGCCTCGCGAAGTGAATTCGCGAGGCTCATCCCCCGCGGGCGGGCGCTTTGCGCCCTCCGGTCTGCCTTCACTCTTCCCCCGATTTATTGAGATGATACGGCAATTTCACCAAAGGAAACTGAATGTCCGCCAAGGAAACTGAGATACGCTGGGTGCATTCCCAAAAAGAGGTAGTGCTTTGAATGTTGCCTTGAAAACTTGCGATCGAAAGATGCTACAAAAATGCCGTCATTTCGACCGAAGGGAGAAATCTCGTGGTGAGAGGGCGTCACTACTACATATACCTATTGACGAACAAGAACGACAATGTCGTTACGTCGGGGTAACCAACGATCCTGAGCGGCGGTTGCATGAGCGCAAGATGAAGATGGTGCCGGGTTTTACGAAAAAATACAACGTGAACAAGCTGGTCTACTTCGAGGAAACGCATGATGTCCGGGCCGCAATAGCAAGGGAAAAGGGAATCAAGAAATGGCGTCGAGAGAAGAAACACAACCTGGTTACCGCCGTCAATCCCGAACGGAAGGATCTGAGTGATGAGTGGGTTTAAATCTCTCCCTTCGGTCGAGATGACAACTAATCGTTGCTGATAGCGGCCAATTCAGATGATCAACGTTTTTCCGCATGGCCTTTTTTGGGGAATGCACCCGACACGCTCTCATTTTTGGCATGCCGCTACCATCTTAGCGAATTCCTTTTTTCGGGAAGGCGCCCAAATGTCATGAAAACTCTCACAAGGAAAAGGTCCGGGTTTTTGTGCTTTTTGATTTCTTTCGCCCTTCTCGCGGTCGCCGCAGTTTGCGATGCCCACGACCCGGCCATCGAACCCGACCCGCTTGGCCCAGACCCCGTTTCAGAAATTCGTGTCTTCTGCCATTCTCCTGGCCCTGGTGGCCCGGCAGCCCATCAATGGCTTATCCGGCTCGATGTTTACAACCGAAGGAATGTTCCGGTATGGTATCTCATCCGATGGCGGTCCGGCCGGCCCCTTCCAAGCTCGCCCAATCTTACCTTCGGCGAGCCGATCAGCCCGATGGAAATTTCATGTCGGGTCTACAATGGCTCGCAAAACCGCGGCTGGGGAAGGCTTGTCCTTTTGGAAATTCCTTGTACGGAAGGCCCGTTTCTGGCTTTCAGGATGCCGGCCCGAGGTTACCTTCAGATGGCGGATTTCGAACTGTATTCACCTGGCCCGCCTGAGGCATTCGAAGCTTGGGAGGCGTCCTCGCTGAGCGTAAACGGAACGTATTCCCTTGAAGACTGGCTTCCGTTCGATTCATCAAGTGGGTTCAGAATCCGTCTCCCGAGTGGAACCCCGGGCTCTGACTTCGCTTCGGCCCGACGCTGGAAGCTCGAGCGAATCTCCGGCGGGCCTGAGCTTCGCCCTGCAAGGCAGCTCAACGCAGCAATCCTGCGGAAATGGCTTCTTCCTTTGCGCCCCCCGCCGCGTGCCGGCTGAGTTCACCGGCCACCAATAGCAAGGGAGGGAGTCGAACCCTCGACGTCGCGGGTATGAACCGCGTGCTCTGACCAACTGAGCTACCTTGCCGTATAATGAAAAGCCGGATCCTTTTGGGATTCGGCTTTTCCTGCGGTTGCGGGGGGCGGATTTGAACCGCCGACCTTCGGGTTATGAGCCCGACGAGCTACCAGGCTGCTCCACCCCGCGACGATCTTAGTGTGCCGGGAGCCGGGCTTGAACCGGCACGGGTGTTACCCCACCGGATTTTAAGTCCGGTGCGTCTGCCTATTCCGCCATCCCGGCGGAACGACCAACGTCACTTTACCAGCCCGATCCAAAAAAGTCAAGTATTTCGAGACTCTTTTCTAGACTCTTCTCGTAATTAGCCGCATCCAAATGATGGGAAAGAAAAATGGCGATTGGTTCGGTCATTTTGATATCCTGACTTGAGATGACTCACTCGAACGTTTTGAAAAACTGTTCCGGTAAGTGGAAAGGCTTGATTTTACCATTGTTCCTGAGCTTTCTGCCAATCCTGGCCGGTTATTGGGAGGGGAACAAGCTCCAGGAAACCACGGAAAAATTTGCAATGAAACGTCTTCTGCAAGCAAGCGATCTGGGGGCTTCCAAACTTCGCACGATGACCTCCCTGGCTTTCTGGCCCGAAGAGCTGGCCGGCCGCATACTCCGAAAGCTGAAAACCCCCGTAATCAAATCCACCAACACCTCCCTGGATTTTGGGAAGACAGTGTCGCGAGCGCTTCGCACCC
>MNYA01000429.1 GCA_001872985.1 bacterium CG2_30_54_10
GAAATCCGTCAGCAAACTTGCTAGACCCTAGCCGAAAAGCCCCGGCGTCCTACTCGTCTTGAAATGAAACATGAGTGTAGAAGGCGATCGCGCTTGGCGCCAATTTGCCTGACCTGCCGAAAAAGTACCTTTTCGGCTAGGGTCTTGCTACAGTGTCTTTTTGTACAATGCCGATTCTCCAGGTTTGGTAAATTGGCCCTGGAAATCACCGAGAGGCGAAAAAAGGCCAGGACTTTCAGCTTCGGAAAATTTCCAGGGGCCCGAGGCGGCTGGGATGGCGAAGTTTCTGCATGGCCTGGGCTTCGATCTGACGGACCCGCTCCCGGGTCAAGCCCAGAAGCTTTCCAATCTCCTCGAGAGTGCAGGAACGCTGAGATTGAAACCCGAACCGGAAATTGATCACCATCTTTTCCCTGTCGGTTAGCGCAAGGAGAACTTTTTGAATCTCTTCCTTCAGCGCGTTCCTCTCCGCTTTCTCTAGCGGGTCGGACAAAGGATCGGGGATCGCATCTCGAAGCATGATGTCTTCCTCGGAGTCAACCGTTGTGGAATCCAACGACATGACAACCGGAGTGTCGAGCATGAACTTGCGAAGATCCTGGGGCTTCATGCCCGCTCCGGCCGCAAGCTCATCAATAGAGGGCTTCCGATTGAACTTCTTGCTGAGAGCTTCCTCCAGCTTCTTCAGTTTGAGGGTCTGGTGGACACGGTTAAGTGGAATCCGTATTGGGTGCGCGTGCATGGAGATCGTTTGGATGATCGCCTGCCGGATCCACCAGACCGCATAGGAAATGAACCTGACTTTGCGCTCATTGTTAAACCGGCGAGCAGCCCTCATCAACCCAAGATTTCCGACCGCGACCAGATCCTCAAACGGAACGTCATTTATGAATTTGTAGCGTTTGGCTACCGAAACCACGAACCGCAGGTTCGAAAGTATCAAACGGGTTCTCGCACGCGGATCACCCGACTTGAACTTTTTCAGTAGAATTTCTTCCTCCCTCTTGGACAGGGGAGGATACCGCTTCAAATCGCCAAAGTATTCCCTCAGGAGACCATCTTGATGATAAGGCGCCCGCTGACGGTGGTCCATCATCAACGGCTCCCGGGGATCAAATCGTTTTGCATCATGCGCTCCGCCGAAAACTCACTTCATTATCGGTCATCGACGGTTTTTTGTAGAGGATAAAGTCAAATCGTATCAGCTCAACAATTCGGGGGAAAAATGAAGGCAGGCTGGAGGGCGCAACGCGCTCGACTGCAGGGGATGAGCCTCGCGAATTTACTTCGCGAGTCGAAGGGGTACGCATGCCCCGAATGGCACTTAGATAAGGAAATTCTTGAGAAAATGCTCGGAATAAAATTCGTGTTCATCAGTGTTTACCCATCGTAGAAAAAATATTGGAGAAGCCAAAGTAGGCTTAACTAAGCACCATTCACGCATGCCCCCATTTATTGAGAAGTATTGCAAATCCTACAAACGGGTCGGCCGAAGAAACTCCACCAATTCCCGCAACACCCCGGAAACCCCGCGAACCTGCGAGAACAGCACCGGAACCCCGGCGGTGTGGGCTGCGGGAAGAAGCTCGCGAAGCAATGTATGCGAAACCTGTTTGAGAACAACCACCAATGCTGCGGCGCCACCGAGACCCTCGCGCAAGCCTCCCGGACCGGAAAAACCTCCGCTCCACTCAACTTTCAGCCCGTGTTTGGCGAAAGCTTCATGATAACGACTTCCGACAATGTCGCCGCCAACGATCACTACACGTGAACCCTTGAAGTCAAACATGGCGGAATTCAGTTCAGCATGTTCCGCGGTTTCCTCAAGGCAGACCGAACAAACCTGACCCTCAGCTACTTTCTGCAAAAAAGCCGATTTTGCGGCAACCCGACAAGCCTCCTTCTCGCACACCAATGCCACAGAAAGCCTGCCGCGCAGGTCTCCCAGAACAAGCCGGAAATCTCTGTCGAATTCAACTCCGTCATCACGAATCCGGAAAGGAATCCCCTGCGCTTCAAGGAATTCTGAAAATCTGGTACGATCGAGCGAAATGAGCCTCCAGAAGCGCTGTATCGCTGCATATGTGGCAAAACGCCCGACCTTCTTTTCCGCGTCACCTGAAAGGATCTGCAAAGCGCGAATACCCGGCCGGCGCTCTCCCAAGGCAGGCAAAAAAACGCCCTTCGCCACCCTTCCTTCATGATTCTCGGCGACTGGCATCAGCACGGGAAGCTGTTCTCCGTCTGATTCCAGGAAATATGCATCATTACGCCGGGCAAGAAATCCGATAAACTCCTGCCTATTTCTGCTTTCAAGGCTCCATGCAGTTTTCAGATCAGCCGACAACAGCACCCACTCCCCTTCCACTGGAACCGGTGGTTGGAAACCGGATTCAGGAACTTTAACCAAGCCTCCCCCGGAGGTTTCGACAAGAAAAAGGAACTCCCCTCCTCCGCCCTCTTGGCAGCGTGTTACAACCCTTCCAATACCGGTCTGACGAAAACTTTGCAAATCGGCTTCATTTCGAGTCGCTATCACTTGAAGATTGGCTATCTGCCGCGCCTGATCGCGAAAGCTTTCAAGATCAGCCCTGGCCTTGTCCAAATCATTTTTGAGCCGTTCCAAAGCAGAACTCTTGCGTGAAAGGAGAGCTTCAAGCTCCCGAATACGGTTCCGTGCTCCATAAAAAACTTCGCCCTTGTGAAAATCGGTCTGAGAACCCGTCACAGGAAGGTCTTGGGAAACCCGTTCAGCATGATCCGGCGCATGGATATCGGAAAGAATCTGCGGGTTTGACTTTAGGAATTCCAATTCTTCGCGTACGGATGCAATCCTGGCATTCTGTCTGTCAGCCTGCTCTTGAGCCGCAGCCAACGTCTTTCGCAAGCACGAAACCTCCTCGCCCTGCCTGGAAAGTCGCGTCTGAAGGAAAGCAAGCCCTTTCTCACTTTCCCGCAGTTGCTTTCGGACCCCTCGCAATTCTTCTCTGACTGCAGAAAGACGCGTATCAGCTGAAGGCGTTTCCGCGGTCGAAACGTGGGAAGGCGTTGCTGTAGATAAAGCGTTGGAAGCAGTTTCAACCTGTTTCGCCACCAGCGTCGAAGTATGAGACAGCGTCGAAGTCGGAGTCGGAGTCGGAGTTTGAGCCAGCGTCGAGGTCGGAGTCGGAGTTTGAGCCAGCGTCGAAGTCGGAGTTTGAGTCAGAGTCGGAGTTTGAGTCAGAGTCGGAGTCGGAGTTTGAGTCAGAGTCGGAGTTTGAACCAGCGTCAGCGGCAGCGGCAGCTTCAGTTTCGGCTCCGGCTCCGGCCTCGGAGCCGGATTCAGCACGGCCATGAACGCGTCGTACAGAGGTTTTGCAGATTCGCGAGGGTCGATCCGAGATAGAATCGCAATCTTGGCGGGGACGCCAAATTCTCCGTCACGAAGTCGCTTGAGAGAATCCGAATCCGCTGGAATTGTCGGAAAATTCATAGTCCGCGAGTTTGTTGTGAGCCAGGAGAAGAAAAGAACCCGCCGCAACGGTTCATCGTTGGCGGCGAATTTCATCAGGGCATCGGCAAATGGCCCCTTCCTCGCGATTCGACCGCTTTTGACGTATGGAGCGATCCGGCGCTGTAGCGGAGGATTATGGCTGGCGCAATCGAGAAGTACCGACTGGTCGAGATCTACAGCAATCATCCGAAGAAGCTGAAGATCATCTTGAAGCCGGGCGAAAATCGGATCCCAGTAAGGATCAGCCATTTGCGATTTCCTTCAGCCGGGCGAGGAGATTGAGTGCTTCGAGCGGGGTTATGTTGTCCAGGTTGATCCCCCGAACCGTGTCGGTCAGAACGTGTTGAGGAGAGAAAAGCGAAAGCTGCTGGGGAGGGGCGTTTGCGGAAGGCTTCCTGACCGATCGGGTAACCCGTCCGACCTCATCCTGTTCGGTCTTCTCGAGTTCGAAAAGGATTTCCTTGGCCCGATCGGTCACAACGGTTGGAATTCCCGCAAGCCGCGCCACCTCAATTCCATAGGATTTGTTGGATGGGCCTTCCCTGATCTCATGCAGGAACACCATGTCGCCGCTCTTCTCATCATGCTGAACCGCGACGTTCAGGTTGAACAGTCGGGGCATAACGGGGACCAGTTCGGTCAACTCGTGGTAGTGGGTTGCAAACAATGTCCGGGCATCAATTTTCTGGTGGACATGCTCGAGGATCGCCCATGCCAGAGCCAGACCGTCGAATGTCGAGGTTCCGCGCCCGATCTCATCAAGGATCAGAAGGCTACGGCCGGTCGCATTCTTCAAAATCAGGGAAGTTTCCATCATCTCGACCATGAAGGTAGACTGGCCCCTGATGAGGTTGTCCGAGGCGCCGACTCGGGTGAAGATCCGGTCGACGATGCCGATCACCGCAGAATCGGCCGGTACGTAGGATCCGATTTGGGCGAGCAGGACAATCTGAGCCGTCTGACGCAAAAATGTCGACTTTCCGGCCATGTTCGGGCCGGTGATGATCGCCTGTCGGCGCGTCGAATCAAGATGGGTGTCGTTGGAATGGAACTCTCCCGCCTCAATGAACAACTCGACAACGGGATGCCTTCCACGGATGATGGAAAGGATCGGCTCTTCGACGATCTTCGGCCGGACAAACCTGCGTTCCTGGGCAAGGTGGGCCAGCGATGCGAGAACGTCGAGCATCGCGATCCCGGCGGCGGCCCTCTGGATGGGTTGAATGCAATCGCGGATTTTCCCAACAAGCTTCTCGTAGAGATCCTTTTCGATCGCAATTGTTTTTTCGTTAGCCGAAAACACCTTGGTCTCGTAGTCTTTCAGTTCGGCGGTGATGTAACGTTCACCTGTGGTCAGGGTCTGCTTCCTGACATAGTAAGGCGGAGCTTTCTCTGAAAGGCTCTTGGAAATTTCGATGAAGTAGCCGAAAACGCTATTGCGACGAACCCTCAAAGTCTTGATCCCCGTGGCCTCGCGCTCTTTTTCCTCAAACAATTGAAGCCAGCGGTCGCCGTCGCGTTGAAGCCCGCGCAGTTCGTCAAGCGCGGGGTCGACCCCATCGGCGATGAACCCGCCATCAGTCAGAAACGGGGGAAGATTGTCGCGAAGCATTTTGGAAATGGTCTGGGCCAACTCGGGAATCGGAGCGAGTTCGTCGGCTAACGCGGCAAGGGGCGAGAATTCTTCCCTGCGCCCGCTTGTGGGAGAGAGCCGGGGGTAGGGCTCAGCGATCAGATTTTGCAGCCCGGGAAGTCTTTCCAGACCGGCGCCCAGAGCCTGGGCATCACGGGGATTTCTGCTTCCCAGGATGATCCTGGAAAGAAGCCTTTCGAGATCGGGAACGCCTTTCATTCCCTGCCTCAGCTCAGCCAGAAGAACGGCTGAACCATGCAAGCAGGCGACCCGTTCCTGCCGTTCAAGGATGGGGGCAGTCTGAATAAGGGGCTTCAGAAGCCATCTTTTCAAAAGCCTTGCGCCCATCGGTGTCAGGGTCCGATTTATCACTTCAAACAATGTACCACCCAGACCCCGTTCTTTGCCGTCGGGCATCAACTCAAGGTTTCTAAGTGTGGCCTCGTCGAGCACCATCCCATCGCCCAACCTGTAGGGTTGGGGAAAGCGAAGGTGGCTCAGAGAACATTTCTGGGTATCGAGCAGGTAGGCGGCGAGGATTCCGAGAGTTCGAAGCTCCAGCCCAGCCATTGAGAGGAAACGCGCTTTCGGTTCGCGGGGGTAAAGTCCGGTCAGGTTTTCCACCGCATCCAACTCGGAAACCCGCGCTGGGTGGATCTCGACCTTGAGGCCGGCCCAGGGATGTTTTCCAGCTCCGACTCCAGCTCGGGCTCCGGCTCCGGCTACTTCTTCGCCGGTCTCTAAAAAAAGGATTTCCCGGGGGGCGAGGCGGGTGAACTCTTCGGGCAAAAGGCCCATCTCGGCACGATCCCCGTTCGTGACGATCACCTCACCAGTCGAAAGTTCGACCCCGGCAAGGCAGAACCTTTCAGCTCGGTTACCGAACGCCACCAACCAATTGTTGGAATTTTCTTCCAAAAGCTGTGGATCGGCAATCGTGCCTGGGGTAAGAATGCGGATTATTTCTCGTTTGACCAGGCCCTTCGCCAGCTTGGGGTCTTCCATCTGTTCGCAAATAGCAACAGTAAACCCCTTTTGTACAAGCTTCGAAATATACCCCATCGCGCTGTGATACGGGACCCCCGCCAGCGGAACAGGCTTCCCGCTATGTTTCCCGCGAGCGGTAAGGGTGATCTGAAGCTCACGAGAAGCGATAACGGCGTCCTCGAAAAATGTCTCGTAGAAGTCACCGCACCTGAAGAGCAGCAGCGCGTGCGGGTTCTTGGCCTTCAGATCCCGGTATTGCTGAAGAAGCGGAGAGAGCCCTTTCTCATCGGAAGGGCCGGAGCTCGTGGAGGCGACTTTTTGAGCAACGGGACCGTTTTTTCCTGTCGGTTCAATCGAGGATGATTCGTTCATATTCCGAATTTCCGAACCCGATCTTCGATGCATGCGAAAGTTGGAGCCTGACATCGAGCTTGGGATATACATGGTCGAATTTCGGCTCATCGGCCTTCAGTGCGGTTCCGAGGGCGCTGTTCGCGAGACCTGCCTGGGCATTGACCAGATCGAGGCAGGCCGCGTCGAGAGCCACCGGATCAGTTGAGGCCGCAAAACCGATGTCCGGAACCACCGGAGCATCCGAAAAGCCGTAGCAGTCGCACAAAGGCACGATGTCGGTCAGGATATTGACGAAGAAGGAAACATCCTTTTTCGTTGACCAGACCCCCATTGCGTGCTCGACCATTTTTTCGGTCACCTGACGTGCATCGTTGTCCCAGTTTATACGTATTGCCCCAACCCGGCATGCAATGAGGCATTCACCGCACCCACGGCAGAGATCGGGGTCGATCGCAACCGGTAATCCAGGCTTTTTCTGGGAGATCGCCCGTACAGAACACCAGTCGAAACAACGGCCGCACCTGACACACTTTTTATCGAGAACTTCGGGCCGGATCGATGTGTGCATCGCCAGTTTCGCCGCGCGGGAGCTGCACCCCATGCCGAGGTTTTTCAACGCGCCGCCGAAACCGGTGACTTCATGCCCCTTGAAATGAGACAGAACGACAAGAGCATCTGCCTCGTAAATTCCTGAAGCGATGCTGACTTCGCGCATGTGGATTCCGTTGACGGGAACCATCTGATGATCCCGACCGGTCAGTCCATCGCAGATAAAAAGCGGAGCCCCGGTCACCTCGATACCGAAACCATGCCTGATAGCCGTTTCAAGGTGATCGACCGCATTGCTGCGGCTTCCGGTGTAAAGCGTGGCTGTTTCCGCCAAAAACGGTTTTCCCCCGCCCGCCTTTATAATATCGACCAACGGTCTGACGTATATCGGGCGCGGGAAAGCGGAGCTTCCGCGTTCACCAAAATGGGTCTTCAGCGCCACTAGCTTGTTCTTCCAAGCGAAGCCGTCCATTCCGATGGATGCGGCAAGCTTGCCGATCTTGGCCAGATGGCTGTCTGCCGGGCCCTTGGCTCGAAGTCCGATGGTGTAGACTTTGCCCCTGGATTGGGTTTTAGCTTGGGATTGGGATTGGGATTGAGGTTGGGATTGGGATTGGGATTGGGATTGGGATTGGGATTGAGATTGAGATTGAGATTGAGATTGAGATTGAGATTGAGATTGAGATTGAGAT
>MNYA01000351.1 GCA_001872985.1 bacterium CG2_30_54_10
ATATGGGCTTACCTAAACTCTTACTTTCTTTCCTTCCCCTCCAGATCTGCGTTAATCCGCGTTTATCTGCGGCAAAAAAATCCTTTCCTTTTTTCTATTTTTTCGTTTCCCCAGCTTTCTTCGTCTTTCTTATTTCAAACCGCTAAACTCTTACAAAAAATCAAAAAATCAAAAAATCCCACCGAACGAGGAGATCCGTTATGAACCCAAGAAGCTTTTTCCAGCTCTATTTCGCCATTGTCGCTGTAGCCGGAATTCTTTTTCCATGGGTTTCCACTGCCGTCGCCCAGGGAAATTCGTCAATTGGTTCCGTTTCCGTTGATTACAACCCGATGTTCGGAAAACCCAACCCCGTTATTCATGAAGCTGCCGAGCGGGGCGACATCAAGAAGTTAAAAGCATTCCTGGATTCCGACCCCAAGGTGATCGAAGCTTCCGATGCCGACGGCTGGACTCCGTTGGCGCATGCGGCAAGGTTCGGGCAGGTCGAGACGGTCAAATTCCTGCTTTCCCGGAAGGCCAACGTGAACGCCCGCGACAGGCAGGGTTACACCCCGCTCCATCAGGCCGCATCATACGGTTTGGAAGACGTCGTTCAAGTTCTTCTTGATGCAGGCGCCACTGTCAATGCGATGACTGTCGGTCGCGTCACCCCCCGCCGCCTGGCCGCCTCGAACGGTTACGCCAAAGTCGCGAACTTGTTAAAGGATAACGGTGGTCATCTTTGATTGGGGCGCCGCTTTTGAAGGATCTGGAGATTGGGGAAGTCACGATCGGCTTTTTTTTCGGCCGTGATGCGCGGAAGTGCTCTGTTGTACAAGCAGGAGCTTCGTGATCCGGATGATTGTTCCGAGGCCGGGTGACGACAGGACTTCCGCACGATCGGACAGACTTCTTATTAAGCCCAGCCCGCGCCCGCGATCGTTCATCTCCATGGAATGAGCTGCCGGTCGGGACTCTTCAGCCTCAAACCCGCACCCAGAGTCCTGGATGGTGATCTCGAGGCGATCGCTATAAATCTGATAGAGGATTTCCAGCTCGAGATCGGCCTGACCAAGTGCCTGGCGGCTATGTTCCAGAGAATTTGCATACGCTTCTTCGACAGCAAGGGTGATATCGAAGACCTGGTCTTCGTCAAAACCCATCGTTCGGGCGATTGACTCTGTGTTCAGCCGGACGATGCGATCATATCTGGGGTTCTTGAACCGGAAGCGAACCGATTTCGGCGGGCTCACGGATGAAACCATCACTTCAAGTCTAACTCAATTTCACTCTTCCCCACAAGGAAATGAGCCATTGAATTGATACCTTGCCGGCCAATTATTGAATTAAGAACGGCGGGCGACTTTTCCACCAGTAACACACCACGAATTCGGGTTCTTTGACAATTCGGCTCCGGCACGGTAGATTCGGGGCAACAAACCAATGCAGGGAGCACATTCCGGATGCTAAACTCGTGGGAAGACCTGGACGCGCAAAATACTGCCACTGACCTGATAAAACCCCCTACTTCCGGCTTTCCGGCCCTGATCCCTGCGGATACCAGAAAAAGGAATCGTACATGAGCAAGGTTTCAAGACAATCTCCGGTCTGGCTTGTCGGTTCGGCGGGCATGCTTGCCGGTGACATCCTCGAAGAACTGCACAAGGCGGATTTCCCCTGCGTGATCAGCGATCGCGAAGTGGATATCACCGACATCAACCAGGTGCGTGCTTTCATTGGCCAGCGCCACCCCGCTTGGATCATTAACGCTGCTGCCTATACTGCCGTCGACCAGGCTGAGAAAGAGACCGAGTCGGCCTTCGCCATCAACGGACTGGGGCCGGGGGTGCTAGGCGCCGTTGCCGCACAGACCGGCGCTACGATTGTCCATTTCTCCACCGATTACGTGTTCGACGGATCGGGGGATCGGCCATGGGTTGAAACCGACTCCACCGGCCCCCTCTCGGTCTATGGCCGCTCGAAACTCGACGGGGAGCGGCGCCTGGCTGAGGCCACCGACCGGTACTTTACCTTCCGCATTAGCTGGCTGTACGGGGTGCGGGGAAAGAATTTCGTGAAGACGATGGTACGCCTGTTTCGTGAGAAGCCCGAACTGCGGGTCATTTCCGATCAGATTGGCGGACCGACCTGGGCCCGCGGCCTCGCCCGCAACATCGCCGCTTTGGTTACGAATGGGAAGGGAAATCCCGGCATCTATCACTATTCCGACGCTGGTTATATCTCCTGGTTCGATTTCGCCGTGGGGATTCGAGATGCCGCATTGGCCGTCGGGGCTATCGATCGGGAAATTTCCATCCTTCCAATTCCGACCTCGGAGTATTCGCTTCCCGCGCCTCGCCCAGCCAACTCCAGGTTCTCGCACGACAAGGTACGAAACCAACTGGGCTTCAACGTTCTTCCCTGGCGTTCGAACCTGGACGCGTTCTTTCGCGAGTGGAAGGCATTGGACTTTCGTCCCTGAAGTTCCGGACGCGGGGGCGGTAGCTCTATCCAATCTGGCGACCGTGGCGACTGGCTGTATCGGCTCTTATGGCGCTGATTTGACAGGAACTTTGTGGCTGGGCTGGGGGTTGGAGTGGCCAAGCTTGCACACATAGTGAAAATTGCTGGGCAAGGTTATAGCTTTGAATACAAATTTTGGAGAATCTGACGAGGTTGTTCTTTGCCTGCGGATTGGTATTGTTGGCTTGAGGCTGGATCTGGGTTTTCCGGAAATCAGGACATGAGAAACAAAAAGAGGTGGCAGGTGCTCCGCTTTTTTGAGAAGTCATGGAGCTTCAATCTGTGCAGTCCCATTCTGCGGTGCTTCTTGGGGTTGTTTCTCGCAAGTCTGGGGGCTGCAGGGGCTTGGCCCCCACCCGTTCGGGCGGTTGCGGTAACCGATGTGGTCGATCTCAGGAACGGCTCTTTTGCCATCCATGAATTCATCGAGGTTTACAACGATGATTTCAACGCACCTTTGACTGTGACTGCCGCCTTGGCCGACACATGGGTCGGCCGTCGCCAGGTTCGACTTGGGGAAAACTGGCTACCAGGGGAGGCTTCGCTCGTGATTCCGCCTGCGGGAGTGCTTAGGGTAGCTGAACGTCAGCGGATAATTACCGGTCAGCCACGCCGGAACTGGTGGGTCCGCTGGCTTCGGTTCGTCGTCAAGACCAATCGCGGAGAAATACCTTCGAACTGGATTTCTTCCCCCCTGCACTCTCCCGGCAGAATCGTTTCGGACACCCTGGATCAACAGATAGATTCCTGGTCAAGCCCGCCAGGCCACGCATCGCCACCCACGTCAGTAAATAATCCGTGGAAAGTCTGGCCTGACGGCTGGTAAGCTGGGTTTCAAAAATTTTTCATTTCCTTGCGCCTCATGCAAAATTACCGCAAAGATGCATAAGACGCACAAGATGCACAAAATGTATGAGACGCACAAGATGCATAAGATTTGCAAGAGGGCGAAAGGCACCCGATCGTAGGACAGTAGGGGCGACCGTCCGGTCGCCCCTACTTCTCGTCTCGGAAGTGGGCGCAAACTTCTCTTTTGAAAAGTTACGTTTTCGGGAACATTTGGAAGTTCCATCCTTGTATGGAGCTTGCACATCCTGGTATGCTTGGTGGGTCAGAGGTCGACTCCACAAAAAACACGATCTCAGGAGAATGTGCATGATGAGTGAACGCCGGATCTGCTCGGGAAGCGAGCCCCCGGATTTCGTAATGTGCCGGCCCATCCGTAATCTCGAGTTGGACCCCCCGGTCGATGGCGAGAGTTGTGAAGGATACCGTTTTCCCGGGATCGTCGATCTCCACGTTCACGGAGGGTTCGAATGGGATTTTTCTTATGGCGATCCCGATCGTATCGAAAAAATGCTGGACAGCTTCCTTCGGAAGGGTTTGACCGCGGTAATGCCAACGCTCATTACCTGCTCAGAGGAACAGCGCATGAAGGCGATCGGAGACATCGTGACGGTCGCCTCGCGGCGGACCAGGCCTCCGTCCCTCCTTGGGATTTCTCTTGAGGGACCCTTCATTTCAGCTTCCAGGCGAGGCTCGCATGAGGAGCGGTTCCTCACCGCTCCGAACATTGAAATGCTCGAACGGTGGCAAGAAAAAGCACGGGGAATGATACGGAGGCTGACTCTTGCGCCCGAGCTTACGGGAGCAATAGACTTCATCGCAAAGGCCATGGAATTGAAGGTAAGGGTTTCGATCGGGCACACCGACGCCGACCACGAAACGACCCTGCGAGCCTTCAAGGCCGGTGCGCAAAACATCACCCATCTTTTCAATGCCATGCGCCCCTTTTCACATCGCGATCCCACCTGCGTTTCCGCTGTTTTCGATTATAGGAATGTTTTTGTTGAGCTGATAGCGGATGGAATCCATGTTTTTCCGGATATCGTGCGTATGACCTTCTCAATTCTCGGTTCAGACCGGATTTCCCTGGTTTCAGATTGCGTTCTTCCGACCGGTCTCTCAGACGGACTTCATCAGGCCTACGGCCGGGAGCTCGAGCTTCGGGGCGGGCGTTGCACGATAGCCGGCGGGCATCTTTTCGGTGGTGGAATGACCTTGCCGGATTGCTTCCAGGTTATGCATGAGAAGGCCCGGATTCCTCTGAAAGCCTTATGCGAATGTGTTTCAGTGAATCCATGCCGCGCCGCAGGGGTCGATCCCCCCCGCGAGGACGTCATTCTTGACAAGCAATTCAATTGGATCGCAACCAGGCTCCGCGATACATGGTACTGGCCGCAATGAGCCGCCTTTCGCGAGGGCTCTTTTCCGAGATCGCCCTGATAGCCGTGCTTTCGTGCTCGCTTCCGGCATTTTGCATTGGGCGCCTCCCCTTGGATGCGGGTGGGCGGAACCAGGAATACGCCCAATCACCGACTACCAGCTTCTGCGAGACGTGCGGCAGACCGATGCTTTTGGGAAGCAAGACATGCTTTCATTGTCTCAAGAACCAAGCTTCCGACGGGGCAGTCGATTGGGCCCGCTGGGCGGCTGACCGGTCCCGACAGGCTCTCGAAAGCCTCAAAGACCCCAACTTGACCGACAACATCGTGGAAAAACTTCTTGAAGTCAAACAGGATTGGCAGAATCGACATGGCGGAAACCCCGACGTCGCGAATGAAAGCCGACGTCAATCCCTTGAGATGCTAGGGAATAGACCAATCGGTTCCGAGGGAAAATCGGTGAACGATATGGCTCGTGAGGCGGTCCGCCAGTATCTGCCCGCCCTAGAGGGTACAGACTTCGCTGCCGACCCCGTCCGCACGCTCTCTTACTACCTGGTTCTCGATGGAAAGGGCTTCGCCCGTGATGTCCATTTCCTTAGCGGCCCGATGGGGCAGCCGATGACCCTGCTCGAAGCCGCGGAATACTACCGCGGAATCGACCCCGCCAGGTCAAGCGAAATCCTCGAGTTGCTTGATGACATAAGAAAGCTTTCCAGCCCTGACTGCAAGCAGGATCAGGTTCCCGCACTTCTTGATTCCATCGCCCGAGGGATCAAGCTACTTACGAAGTAATCCAGTTTCCGCGTAACTTCTCAACAAGTGGGGCGCGTGCCCCACTTGTTGAGAAGTTACGAAAAAATGACGGAAAAAGTTGGAATTTGGGTCGGACTGGGTTATAATCCACCTCTACTTTCACGTATCCGTGGAGGGTTCTTTGCGACGAGCACGCAGATATATACTACTTACCAACGATGTCCTTTGCCTGTCTTTCTCGCTGCTGGCGGCCATCTGGCTGCGGTACGAGAATCTGAATTCAGGCAGCCTCAATTTCTTTTTATGGATGATGCCGGTTTCGGTGCTGGCCGGCATAGGAATCTTCGGATCCCTTGGCCTCTACCGGCGGTCGGTGCGGTTCACTTCGATCCCGGACCTGGTCGCCATCTTTACGGCCGTCACTGCCCTTTCAATTGTAAAGATGTTCCTGTTGCTGGCAACTCCTCATGCGGCGTTTTCCCGAGCGGTTTTCATCATGGACTGGGTCCTTGGCCTGTTCCTGATCGGATTTTCTCGGGTGACCCCCAGGATCCTTCTTACGCTTACCGACTTCGAACCTGTCCGGAAGATGGTCTTCGGGGAGGTCCGAAACCGCCCCAAGCGGATTCTGATCTACGGCGCAGGCCGTGGTGGTGAAAGCGTTGCCCGTGAAATCCGGCGCAACGAGCAACTGCCCTATTCGATCGTCGGCTTCCTTGATGACGATTCCCGCAAGCTTGGTTCGATCATCCATGGAGCTGAAGTTCTGGGCGATCGCTCCATTTTAAACCGCGTTTGCCATGAAGAGAAGGTTGAGGAGATCGTCATCGCTATTCCCTCGGCCTCTGGTGAGGTGATCCGTGAAATCATCCGCGTTTGCCGCGACACATTGGTGCGTTTCCGCACCCTCCCTGGAATGCAGGATCTCCTCGAAGGAAGTCTCCTGAGCATGCAACTGCGTGACATCTCGGTCGAGGATCTGTTGCGTCGGGCACCCGCTGAAATCAACTTGGCCGAGATTGCTGCTTACCTCACCGGCAAGACCGTCCTCGTCACCGGGGCCGGAGGTAGCATCGGCAGCGAGATATGCCGGCAGGTATTGCCCTTCCAACCTCAAGCTATCTTGTTGATGGGTCATGGCGAGAACAGCATCTATTTGGTTCATCAGGATCTTAGCGCTGCCCGCAATCTGGGCCAGACGCGACTGGTACAGATCATTGCCGACGTAAAAGATGAGGCCAGGGTCGATGCGATTTTCCAGGAGTATCATCCGGACATCGTTTTCCACGCCGCTGCCCATAAGCATGTCCCGCTGATGGAGATCAACCCTGAAGAGGCGGTAAAGAACAACATCCTCGGAACGTATAATCTCGTGAACGCTTCTCATCAGTATCATTCCGAGCGCTTCGTCATGATTTCCACTGACAAGGCTGTCAATCCGACCTCGGTCATGGGAGCCAGCAAGCGGTTTTCCGAGATGGTGATGAAGGTATTCGCCAAGCGAAGCGCCACCCGATTCTGCGCCGTGCGCTTCGGAAATGTTCTGGGCAGCCGCGGCAGCGTGATCCCGTTGTTCAAGCGGCAGATTGAGGCGGGTGGCCCGGTCACGATTACCCATCCAAACATGATCCGTTTTTTCATGACCATTCCCGAGGCCAGCAAACTGGTCATTCAGGCCGGCTCCTACGGAAAGGGCGGGGAGGTGTTCCTGCTCGACATGGGCGAGCCGGTTCGCATCTGCGATCTGGCCTCCGATCTCATTCGTCTGGCAGGCCTTGAAGAAGGGCAAGACATCAAGATCGAGTATTCCGGTGTCCGCCCTGGTGAAAAAATGTATGAAGAGCTTTTAACCACCGAAGAAGGGGTTACCGCCACCCGCAACAAAAAAATATTCATTGCCCGCCCCGAAATGTTGGACGAAGAGGTTGTCCTCAGCTATCTTTCCGAGCTTCGCAACGCTGCTGTTGCCGGGGACCGCTCTTTGATCATCGGCACCCTGAAGATCGCCATCCCTTCGTATGCCCCCGATCGTGACCAAATCTACAACCACCATAACCTCAAGAACGACTTGACCATTCCCTTGAAGAAAGCCAGACCAAAGTTCAAGGTCGTTTGATCCATGCCTCGGTGGATGGGGCAATGTGTTCGTTCTTCCATTTTCCGTATTCGCGGATTGGGACCGGCCGGCTTTTGCGAACCATCAATCGTAACTTCTCAATAATTCCGGGCAGAAAAAGCAGTTTTTCAGAAGTTGGCTATTTCCGTC
>MNYA01000468.1 GCA_001872985.1 bacterium CG2_30_54_10
TTCCCAAACAGGGAAACTCTTAATTTTTTTCCTTCCACTCCAGATCTGCGTTAATCCGCGTTTATCTGCGGCAAAAAAATCCTTTCCTTTTTTCTGTTTTTTCGTTTCCTCTGATTTTTCGCCTTTCTTCTTTCATACCGCTAAACTCTTACCAAAAAACAAGCAAATTGAGCGAATTCTTCATTTTCGGTGGTGTCCTACAATAACTGAAGAATATTAACCACAAAGATCACACGGCACACAAAGACCGTTGAATAAAGGGTTTTAAGAAAATTTTCAATTTTTTCCCCTTTGTGACCTTTGTGTATTTTGTGGTTTAAAATCAGTTAAACCAGGACACTACCTCATTTTCCGGTTTCCTCTTTTTCTCGGCGAAGCCGGAAAAACTCTTTGTAAACACTTAAAAGTTCCGGGTCATTCGATGCCTGGGCACATTCGAATGCGGTTCGGCCGACGCCGTCCCTGCGGTTGGGGTCGGCATTTTTGCTCAACATGAGGCCGGCTACGATAGCCGCATTTTTTCCAATTGCCCGATGCAAAGGGGTCGAACCGGAAGCATCGGCGGTGTTTGGGTCTGCACCCAGGTCAAGAAGTGTTTTTACCAACCCATACACCCCCTGCCGCGCTGCCAGATGCAGAGAGGTTTCCCCCAATGCGTTGGGTTCGTTTACTGAGGCTCCGGCGGAAGCAAGCCTCTGAACGACGTCGAGAAAGCAGACTTCCATGCCTTCGGGCACCGCCATTCCGAAGCAAAGAGGCTGGACATTTGCAGCCCAATGCAGGGGGGTATTCCCGTTCTGATCTCTGAGGTGTGCATTAGCGCCATGTTTCAGTAAAATTTCGACGAATTCCTTCGACCCGAGTCCGGCAGCATAATGCAATGGGGAAATGCCTTTTGAGTCGGTGGCATTGACGGTTTCAGGTTGGATGTCTACGATCTGAAGAAGGCGCTTCATATCGAGGCTCTGGACTGCAACATGGATTGGATCGGCCGAAACCTGGCCACATACAATCAGCAGCAGTAGCAACAGCGGCAGCCGCGGCAGCCGAAAGGTTCCAAGGTCTTTTCGGACTTTGTACAAAGCTGTCATTATTGGGGTGTCCCTGACGCATTTTCCAGGAAGATGACGGGGGATTGGGGCGTCATGTCGACGCCCGGCAAAGGAAGTTCCCTTCCGTTGGCTGGGGGAATACCGGACTCGGGCGCAAACTGGTCTTGAAGGAAAAGCCCATGAACGCCGGGTTTCACGGACTCGAAGAACATTGCTACGGGTCTGCTGTTCCGCTTTTCCATTCTTTGCAAAAAGCATCCGAGCGGGGTCATGATGACCTCGGATAAAACGGTCGGAGAAACCTCAAACTCGTCCAGGAAAACAGTTTGGCCCTGCTGATCCAGAATTTTTACGAAGATTTTTGCCTTTTCTTTCAGCACCAGCCGCACGCAGGCCCACAGAAAAAACACCCCGTCGACGAGGTCGATCTCCTCAGTTTCCGGGTCTTTCACCTGGATGAAAGCAGTGTAGGACGCCTGCACAGACCGGGCCGCACGCACCAAGCCTTCATGATCGTCCAAGGAAAGCCCTGGCTGCCAGAGAAAGCCGGCCTGCGAAGCGGGCCAAGCAGTCTCGATCGCCTCTTCGAGAGCGGAACGCTCTGGCCCAGCGGTAATAGGAGCAATTCTGCCATCAAAACAACCGGCAAAAAGGATTTTCCCGGGGGCCTTCCCCGTGTTCGAAAATTCGGTTTCGAGTTGGCGGCGGCATTGGAACATTCCATCAGCAAGGGCATACGAAACCAGGGAACTTACGGACCCTTTCTTCGCGGCAATAACCCACTCATGCGGCAGCAAATCGCATGCGCCGGCAAGAATTGAAATGGGAAAAAATGCGATGAGAAAAACCAGCATTCGTTTCAGTAAAATCATGTATGTTTTTTTCCCTGGAAAAGAACGGACCTGAATCTGGATGGCATTCTTAACACGATTCAAGCTTGAAACTGGCATTCCGTGATTCTATCAGAAATATCCACAAAGAGCCAACTGGAGTCTGGTTGGCAAAAAAAAACTCCCCGAAGGGGGAGTTTCATGAACTAAAAAGAGTTGAGTGACCGATACAAGGACAGCGAACTGGTTCACCTTACTGAAGGCTATCGACACAAACAGATCCGATTCGTCACCGTCACGGAAAACCTTCCTGTGGTTACCTGCCTTCTAGAGTTTTAACACGGCTGCGCTATGACGCACATTGGTTACGACAAGCCTCAGACGTTCATTTTCGCCCTCGAGGCCCTTGCACAACCGCCAAACATCGGCTTGCGCCTTCTGCTTTCTATCCTCTTCTAGGCTTTGGCCCACTTCAAGGACTGAACATGTCTACACCGGATGGGTACCGGCACCTTCTTAGGTTTCTTCCCTTTCAGCGCCATCATCGCCCGGCATGCTAATCGGGCTTCCAAACCCGACGCTCCCTGTCAATAGGTTTTCGCAACCTCCTTACAGGTAATTACGCCCGCAACGACTCGCAGGTCTATTCCACCCTACAGGCACTCCTAGGGTCTGGCCTCCAGAGAACAAAACATGGATGATGGGGAATTGTCTCCAACCCACCGGCTCCCGCGTCGTTATCTGCCCTTCATGGGTTCCTTCCACGCGATATAAGTGACTCCCGATCACCTGACCACCGGGCTCTACGCTTTCGATGATCCTACACCACGCGGCCCCTATGCTGTCTTGTAACAGCCGGCTCCCATCTTGAGCTTGGACCGACCTCGGAGCATTGCTCCCAACCATGCCTGCCTCTTTCGCGACGAAGCTTCACCCCCACCGCGCGAGCGCGTCTCTCATGGCCTTTCTCTCTTTCAGGGCTTCACTCACCGACGGCCCTGGGCCTAAGCCCTCCCCCTTGCGGGGTTGGACCCCCCCTAGGGTTCTTCTGCCACCGGAGATGGCGAACCGCGAACGGAACGCCTTCCCTCTTGGAGTTTTTGCCTTCTGACTCGAACTTCTTCTTTGGACTGCGGGATACCGAGGTTATTGATTCCCTTTGGGGACCGAACAATTGTCACCAACTGCCAGAAACCCGCTATGGACTCCCAAGCTAGACCGACCGGAGTTAGGAAGTTCAAGCCTTTCGGCTACCAGTTCGCTTTTCAAAGAATCGATCACTCAACACGGTTAGTATAACCAAAGGAATCGAATCTGTCAAGGAATTTTTTTATTTTTTTACAATCCAACCTATTGGCTGAGAGTCAGCGGAACCTGAAAAATCTGTAAAGAGGCTACAGTGTCGTTTTTTTTCAATCTTTTGTTCATCAGAAGGTAATGACCATCTTGGCGTTGGCGACCAGGGCCTCATATCCGTTTCCAGAAAGGCTTGCGGTGGCTTTGACCTTCTTGATTTCGCCATCCAGCATGGTATCCATGCCGATTATTTGGGAAAAAGTCAGGCCACCCTCGAACTTGCTTCCAGGTCGTTCGCTTTCTATTTTTGTGTGGGTAAGAAAGAAACGGTATCTCTGGTTGCGAGCTTCCGGCGTCAAAACTAATGCTGCGCGAGTTTCCCATTCCTTGCTCGGCTGTTTAAACGTGATGACGTTTCTTTGAACCCCGGCTTCGAGAGTCGCACGTCGGGAAAAGATTCTCTGAAAATCCATTGATTTGCTGAGAGTCCGCTTGTCGTTATCATTTGTATAGATGTCGTTTTCATCGCGATCTTCGACTTTCGTGTCCAGTACATATCCTTCCCTGATCTCGTGACGGACCTCCAGGCGCTTGGCGGAATCACGAAGTTCATTGACCAGAACGCGGTTTCTGGAAACCCCCTGCTCGTATTCAGTCGAGACTTTGAGCCGCCGCATTGGGGTGAATCGAACTTCATAGGTCTCACGATCGTTGAAGGAAACGACCAACTTGGTTGCACGATCTTTCAGATCCCGGCGCTTCCAGTCGAAAAACGTTTCTATGGCTTCACGGGGCTGGTAATTCAACGAGAAATTGGATGTGCTCTTCTGAACCGGGTTCTCGAACCGGCCGATTACCTCCTCCTGATTGTGGGTCTCCAAGGGCAAACTTGGAGGAAGTTGGTACTTCGTTGGATCGAGAGTCGCATCACGAAGAACTTTCGAGGTGTTTTCGATTTTGTATTTGAACTGTGCCCGAAGATCGCGATTTGGCTGATACTGGAACCGGGAGTCGGCGATCTGTGAATCCTGTTTGGACTTGGCAAGGAAATCTTCCTCGGTCCTCCATTGGAAAATTCCCCGCGTGCTCAAGACCCTGTTTGGATCGTAGTTCATGTCCAGAGTATAGTTGCGAGTGTCGGAACGAAGTTGATTTGGATCCAAATCATCGTCAACGCTGATCTTGCCCGCCCCGACGGACCACTTGAAATTTTTGCTCTTGTCCATTCCAATCGAGGTCTGCATCTGAAGCACCTTCGAACCAGAGGAGCTGTTCACCGCATCCGAGTATTGGGTGTGTTCGAGTTTGGATTGAGAGTAGATCGAGCCAAAATCGTGATCCCAAACCACAGCTCCCATATCGCGGCCGCGGTCCAAATGGGTCAGGAGGCCTTCCTCACGGTCGGCTTGAACCCCATAACGGGCTTCAAGCTTGGATTTTGGTTTGAATTTCCATGAAACTCCCCCCGTCTTTTCGCCGAACTTGATGGTCGGGATCAGCTTGTCATCCGATAGGTTCGTTCGAGACTGCTCGAGGGTTCCGAAGGCATCGACGGTTGGCCGGATTTTGTAAGTTAAGCGGCCGGAATCTTTCAGAATATCGTTTACAAGACCGCGTTCACCTAGCTCGGTAACGCCACTTTCCCTGCCAACCAGCTTGAAATCTTTGCCAATCCGCTTCATGGAGATTTCCCCGTCGAGGCGTTCACCTTTCGCCTCGAGACTCAAGCGTGATGCATGATCCTTTATCAACTGATCCTGCGGGGAAGCTTCACTCTTGATGTTCGGATCAAGCATGGAAAGGGCGGTTTCGCCGGCCAGCTTGATCCATTTTCCGAATGTCCAGTTTGCATCGAGGCCAAGGATCTGATGTTCCATGGGACGCACCGTTCCTGAAGCCTCGGTATCGCCTTTGGGGATTGTGTCATCCGCCTCCCGCAGCCAGGTAAAGCCTATCCGACGGCCTTCGTCGCGTTGGTTTACCAGGCGAAGACCGAGAAGATTCCTTTTAAATGCCAGTTTTGAATCGGTCACTTCGTATTCAGCGACGATCCAACTTGTGATTTCAACCGGAAGGATATGCGGGAGGAGTTTTACGATGCCGTCTTCGTAATCGATCAGATAGTCGGTTCCGCGGCTCAAGACACGGCCGTCGATGCTGATGTGTTCTGAATTCTGTACCACAGGCTGGCCTTTGAGCCGAAACTCCTGCTGCTGCCCGGCTCCCCGGAACTGCTCGCGGCGGGCCTGGCCTTTCGATTGGGAGAAAAGGAACGTTCCCTGCCATGCGGGACTGAATCCGCCCTGAGCCATGATTCCCCGAACTTCCTTTTTGAAAAGGGTGAACTCGGTATCGGGAATGGCGACCGGGAAATCGCCCATAGTCAGGTTCCAGAGCGGGCCATCGACGTTGATGGTAAAACGTCTGTCTTCGTCCTCCTTGTCGTCAAGAACCGCATTGACACGGGCGGAGTGGGTAATGTTCCCATCTATCTCGAGATGCAGACTCTGATCGAGTCTGAAGCCCGGTATCGATTCGTAGTTTTCGGTTGAAAAGTGGCCGATATCGCCTTTCACATTGGCTTTTTTCATTTCGAAGGTCTTTGTTCCAGAGATGTCCAGCTTTTTCTCTTTGTCGGATGGTTCATCAAGCCAAGGCTTTGATGAGGCTTTGGCCGGATCTTTAGAATCTTCATTTGAGATTGAAGCAGGAACAGACGGACAGGCCAGAATGATCGATGAGGAAGCAGGCGACATCAGGGTGGTCGATTTATGCGCAGTAGACTTGGGCGCAGAAGGCTTGAGCGCAGTAGACGCGGGCGCGGAAGGCTTGAGCGCGGAAGGCGTAGGCGCCGTAGGCGGCTTAGATACGGCTAATGTTGGTGCGACAAGCTTAGGTGCGGCAGGCTTGGCGGCAGGCTTTTTTTGCATAACCGGCTTCGCTTTTATCGGAACACCTATTGCTGAGAAATTCGGGGATGACGAATCCGGGCTGAAGCCTTCGGTCAGCCGGGGAGGCAGCGGGTCGAAGAACCTGGGCGGGCGCCCCATTCCTTGCGTTTTTGAAAGAGGGCGGGTTCCCGAAGCCCCGGCCGCCGAAACTTCACCGGTACCGGCAAACAAAGCCAGAACCGCCAGGCACAGGCATATTGCAAGGGCTCCCGGGGGGGAACGCACGCGAAGAGATGAGCTGAAAAAATTAAGGGAGTTCATTTTCCTCGTGGGTGCGACCTGCCGTGAATCTCCTTGAGATCGTTGGATGTGAGATGTGTGTAAATCTGCGTCGTGGCAATATCCACGTGTCCCAGCATCTCCTGAACAACCAGAATTCCGGCCCCACCTTCGAGCATGTGGGTTGCGCATGAGTGGCGAAGGGCATGGGGTGAAAGTTGGCGGGTAATTCCGGCTTTCAACGCATATTTGCGAACTATTTTCCAGACCCCCATCCGCGAGAGTGGTTTTCCCTGAAGGTTCAAGAAAAGAGCCCGCTGGGTTATATTTCTTACGAGCAGATGGCGGCCTTTCAAAAGAAACTCGTCGACCGCCGCCAAAGCAAAACCCCCGACAGGAAGAACCCGCTCCCGACCGCCTTTTCCGACGACAAAAAGGAATTCGCCCTCACGATGCAGGCTTCCCATTTCCAGCCCGATCAACTCAGATTCGCGGATACCGGTCGCATAGAGAATCTCGAGTATTGCTTTGTCCCGCAGCCCGAGGGGGGTTGCTGGAAAGGCTTGTCCGAGAAGTTTATTAACTTCGGAAATTGAAAAAAACCTGGGAAGAGGCCGGCCGATCTTGGGGCGTTGGATAACACGGGTCGGATCCTCGGAAATCCGACCTTCACGAAGAAGAAAGCGGAAAAAACCTCTCAAGGCCGAAGCCTTACGTGCTATCGACCTTGAAGCCAGGCACTGATCGTGCAACTGAACCATGAAAAGAGTGATCGGAGTTTCCAAACCTGGTTCGATTGGACTCCGCATTTTTCCATCAAGAAAGTTCAGAAAGTCCTGAAGATCTTTTCTGTATGCTTCCAAGGAATTAGGCCGCAGACCTTTCTCGATGGAAAGGTAGGCCATATACTGTTCGAGGATTTCGGTCTCCATTTGCGCTCCTGACATTTCTGTTCTCCATGTATCGGAAAATTGGAGAGAATCCCGAACGAGGGTGCGCGGGGACGCTGGTAACTTCTCAATTAGTCCGGGCAAAAAAGTCGGTTTTTTAAAAGTTGGTTATCACCGTCATTCCCGCGAAGACGAGAATCCAGCCTAATCCAAAGCCTGGATGCCCGCCACCGCAGGAATGACGAAAATTTTCCGGGGTTATTGAAAAGTGGTAAGAGTTTAGCGGTTTGAAATAAGAAAGACGAAGAAAGCTGGGGAAACGAAAAAATAGAAAATTAAGGAAAGGATTTTTTTGCCGCAGATAAACGCGGATTAACGCAGATCTGGAGGGGAAGGAAAGAAAGTAAGAGTTTAGGTAAGTGTTTAGCCTGCTGAA